>QNFC01000295.1 GCA_003645395.1 Gammaproteobacteria bacterium | reverse complement strand
CAAATCCACGCCGGCAATGGTAGCCACCTGCAACCCAATCAGGTCATGCCAGTAATATTCGCCCTCTTCGGTAGCAGGCAGTGCTGACCGGAGAATTTGCAACTCGACGCCATTAAGACGCTGTGCCATTTCCGAATCATCAAAACCAGCAAATTTATAGGCGAGAAAGCGGCCCTGAGGCTTAGCCCCAACGACATTTAGCTCTCCCTGCCAGCGTTTGGAAACGCCGTTAAATTGCTGATACTCCAGTAACCTGTCACGGGGGCTCGTCGCCGACCAGACCCTGACCCAACCCCGCAAACCCCAGCTAGCACCAACGGTGCCGAGGGTTACCCAATCAGGAGATGTCAGTTGGCGCGGGCCTGTTTCAATAAAGTACCAACGGTATCACTGGGCTGCGCACCCTGGCTCAGCCAGTAATCAGCCCGCTCAATATTAACCCGAAGAGTTTCGGCCTCGCCTTTGGCTACCGGGTTGAAAAACCCCAGGCGCTCAATGAAACGACCATCTCGTGGATACCGGCTATCGGCGACAACGATATGATAGAAGGGTTTTTTCTTCGCGCCGCCGCGGGAAAGACGAATAGTGACCATTTAAGTTGTTCCTGAAGGTTACGCACTCATTTAAAAGTGCAAAATAAAACTGAACCGGTTGGTAGCTTCGCCAACCTGAGACTATGAGTTGGAAAAAGGCGCGGGATTTTAAGGTTTTTAGCCCACTTTGGTCAATAAAAATAAATCATTTAATGAAAGCTCTAATCAGGAAAGCCCTCCCATGCCCGGCGGCATTCCCCCGCCCATCTGCCCCATACCACGCATGAGTTTTTTCATTCCACCTTTACGACCCATTTTTTTCATCATTTTTTGCATCTGGATAAACTGCTTCAACATCCGGTTTACCTCCTGCACCTGGGTTCCGGATCCTCGGGCGATTCGCTTGCGGCGGGACCCGTTAATAATGTTAGGGAACGTACGTTCTTTAACCGTCATAGAACTGATAATCGCATCCACCTGACTTAGTTGCTTGTCATTCACCTGGTTTTTTACCTGCTCGGCCATGCCACCCATGCCCGGCAATTTGTCGATCATGCTGCCCATGCCTCCCATCTGCTCAACCATTTTCAACTGGTCGCGAAAATCATTCAGATCAAAGCCCTTTCCTTTTTTAAGCTTACGACCAAGCTTTTCAGCCTGCTGATGGTCAATTTTGCGCTCTGCTTCTTCAACCAGGCTGAGCATGTCGCCCATGCCAAGAATGCGCGACGCCATCCGTTCAGGATGAAACGGCTCAAGGTCATCGACCTTTTCACCAACCCCAATAAATTTAATAGGTTTACCGGTTATATGCCTTATCGATAAAGCAGCACCGCCGCGAGCATCACCGTCCGCCTTGGTCAGTATCACACCGGTCAACGCCAGGGACTCATTAAAAGCCGCCGCTGTTTTGGCGGCGTCCTGACCGGTCATCGCATCAACAACAAATAACGTCTCGACTGGATTCAAACGCTGATGCAGGAGCTGGATTTCCTGCATCATCTCGTCGTCTACGTGTAACCGCCCCGCGGTATCCAGAATCAGCACATCCATACCGCTGCGCTGCGCCTGATCAAGCGCACTATCCGCTATCTGCTTAGGTGACGATTCAGCACTGGTTGGAAAGAAATTGACCTCTACCTGCTCGGCCAGTTTCTGCAGCTGCTCAATCGCCGCCGGACGATAGATATCGGCACTGGCGACCATCACCTTTTTGCCGTGGCGCTCGCGCAGCAGCTTGGCCAACTTCCCAACTGTAGTCGTTTTCCCTGAGCCCTGCAGACCGGCCATCAACACTACGGCCGGCGGTTGTGCCTGCAGGTTCAACGTTTCATTTTCTGCGCCCATCAGCTCGACCAGCTGATCCTGCACAATTTTGATCAACGCCTGCCCTGGCTGCAGGTTTGCAATCACCTGCTCGCCTAGCGCCTGTTGACTGACCTGGTCGATAAAATCCTTTACCACTGGCAGTGCAACGTCTGCCTCCAGCAGAGCCATCCGCACCTGTCGTAAGGATGCCTGGATGTTCTCTTCGGTTAAAAGAGCCTGACCGCGAAGATTATTGACCGCCTGTTGTAGACGTTCGGAAAGATTTTCAAACATGTGAACCTTCTTTTACTGAATATCGAAACCCCGCAGCGCCCGGAACGGGCACACAGGCATTTAACGTAACGCCTAAATATCAAAAATCTCGCCACCATAAAGACGGTGAATACGCCGCTCAGGTAGCAACTCTCCCAACTGCAGACAAACCCCTTCCTCGATCCCCGGCTTCAGATGGGTAATGTAAATATCCGGATCATGCCGTAACGTGAGCAAATCTTCGGCCAGCGTTCTCGGGCAATAATGTTTCGCCATACCCGCCAGTTCCGCCATCTCATTTGGATAGGCGGTCTCCACCACTAACAGCGCTAACTCATCAAGCTCATTCAAACGGGACCAGAAACGCTCTGTTTTACCAGTATCGCCACTAAACGCAAAATGCCGCCCCGCTTCGGACACCAAATAACCGACCGCAGGAACAATATGATCTACCTCAATCATTTCAATTTTACGATCGCCCAACTCGACCACCTCTCCGGGCACAACTACCTGATAAGTGAGCACGGGCTTATCCGGCGTTGGCAACTCAGCAAAATCAGGCCAGATAACATTGTTGAAAACATGCTGCTTTAGGGCTAGCAGGGTTTGCGCCTGTCCATAGACAATCAGCGACTCACCCACTTCAGTCAGCCGCTCAAACAGCCCATCCAGCAGAAACGGAATGTGGCAAATGTGGTCAAGATGGGAATGCGTAACGAACAGATAGCGAATGGACGACATATTCTCGAGGGTTAGCGTTCCTACGCCGTCTCCACCATCGATGAGCACATCGTCATCAACCAAAATTGACGTGGTGTGGCGCCCCACACCGATCCCGCCACTTGCACCTAAAACTCTTACTTGCATACCACCGCCATCACTCACCGGACCCAAACTACAGATTATTGCTATTTACCGAATAATGCAGCATCGATTCTGCATTACGAATCATCCCTTAATTATGAACAGTACAATCTACCGACCAAAACCACCTTGGCCTGGCTGGTCAGTCACAGCAACACGGTTGTATTATCCTTCACACGGTGTCCAGTTCACGCTGCTAACCATTACCATAATTCAAAACCTTACTGCGGCGATAGATTAAAGACAGGCACT
>QNFC01000294.1 GCA_003645395.1 Gammaproteobacteria bacterium | reverse complement strand
TGTTGATCAGGTCAGCTTTTTCATTGCTTATTATTGGCTGAACAATGATGCCGCTGAGGGCTTTAGTGATCGTCGATTCGTTTAGTGCGGGCAAGGGATTTCCGTGAGCAATTATTGGAAGAATAATGAAGGCAGGCAGATCGCTGAGAGTGTTCTAACGTGGCGGTATTTACCTGCAAGGCGACGAATATTAACACGCGCATAAAGTCCGGGTCTGCTATCCTTCCGCGCCCGTGAATGCCCGGTATTTGGGCTTCAAAATCGTGTTCCTGCCGACCGTCGAACCCCTATTTTTTAAAGTCGCCCGATTATCATGACTGACCGCCGAAAATTGCTTGTTACCAGTGCGCTGCCTTATGCCAATGGTTCTATTCATATTGGCCACCTGGTTGAGTATTTACAGACTGATATCTGGGTTCGTTACATGCGGGCTTGCGGCCATGACTGCCTCTATTTTTGTGCTGATGATGCTCACGGTGCGCCGATCATGCTGCGCGCCGAGAGTGAAGGGGTTACCGCTGAGCAGCTGGTGGCGAGAATCGGTGAAGAGCATCGTGCCGATTTTGCAGATTTCGGCATTGAGTTTTCCAACTATTACAGCACTCATTCGGAAGAGAACCGTCTGCTGGCTTCGGATATTTACCAGCGGCTAGAGCAGGCTGGACATATCAAAAATTATCCCGTCGCTCAGGCTTATGATGGTGAAAAAGGCATGTTTCTGGCGGACCGTTATATTCGCGGCGGTTGCCCTCGGTGTGGGGCAGAAGATCAGTATGGGGACAATTGCGAGGTGTGCGGCGCCACCTATGGAGCGATGGAGCTGATTGAGCCGCGTTCAGTGTTGACCGGCAGCGTGCCGGAAACGCGTGAATCGGAGCACTATTTTTTTCACCTGGAAGATTTTCAGGGTTTCCTTGCAGAGTGGACACGTAGAGGTCACCTGGATGATCAGGTGAGTAATAAAATTCAGGAGTGGTTTGAAGGCGGATTACGCGATTGGGATATCTCCCGCGATGAGCCTTATTTTGGTTTTCGTATTCCTGGTACTGACAATAAATATTTTTATGTCTGGCTCGATGCTCCCGTAGGTTACATCGCCAGTTATTGGAACTGGTTGAAGCAGCATCAGGGTGACGTGACCCTGGAGCAGTTGCGCGAACAGTGGGCTGAACGCGAGATTCACCATTTTATTGGTAAAGATATCCTCTACTTTCACGCCCTGTTCTGGCCAGCGATGCTCAAAGGAGCCGGCTATCGCACCCCCGAGAAGGTCAACGTTCACGGGTTTTTGATGGTGAACGGCGAAAAAATGTCCAAGTCTCGCGGTACATTTATTCAGGCGCGAACTTATCTCGACCATCTTGACCCAGAATATCTGCGTTACTACTTCGCTGCGAAGTTAAGTAATGGTGTTGATGATCTTGATTTGAATCTCGATGATTTTGTGCAGAAGGTCAATTCTGATCTGGTCGGAAAAATGGTGAACATCGCCTCCCGCAGCGCCGGGTATATCTATAAGAAAATGGGTGGAGAGCTTGCCCCAGCACTAGAGAATCCTCAGCTTTATGCCGAATTTGTCCAGGCTGGCGAGGACATTGGCAAAGCCTATGAAGCACGGGAATACTCAAAAGTTTGTCGCCAGGTGATGGCACTGGCGGATCGAGCCAATCAATACCTGGCAGAGCTCGCGCCCTGGTCGTTGGCGAAACAGGAGGGTACTGAGCAGCAGGTTGCGGCTATTTATAGTCAGGCGATCAATCTGTTTCGGGTGTTGGCGACTTACCTGAGTCCGATACTGCCGGTGCTTGCGGCTAACAGCCAAGAGTTTTTGGGGTTGAAGCAGCTTGACTGGGTCGACCTGCAGACGCCGCTCTTGAGTCATCGTATCAATAAATTCAAACCGCTGATGCAGCGTGTAGAGCCCGAGGCCGTCGCAAAAATGGTCGCCGAGACGCGCGATTAGTTAGTCGACAAACCTGATCAGTTCGATCCCTGAATTCCCCAGCTTTTATCACTCGTTTGGGCGATTGTTGAATTCTTAACAGTTCCCGGTTGCCTTCCTGTCGAATGTTCGGCATTTGATGATTGAGAACTCGACAGGTCTATCCCAGGCGGAGTTGGTTTGAAATGGACAGTAGTTACGGCGTGATCGTAAGTCATTAAAAATCAAAGCGTTAAATAATAGGTCATCAATTTACGGGTATTGGCATGGGCCTTGCAAGTAGGGAGGTAACTAAGGCTGGCAACCGAACAAGTTTCCGGCGACTGTTAACCCTAAAGGTCCGTCTAAGATGACTAAAACAATAATTCGCAAAGTTGTTCGTGCTGGAACTGACTGTCGAGTTGACCTGCAGCAGATTCTCGGTGCGCCCTGGCAAAATGAAGCCGGCTGTCAAGAACGGTCGAAAGGGTTGGCTCGCAGTTTTGATTTGGTCGTAGCGGCGATGGCGCTGCTGGCGACTTTGCCGGTTATGGTGCTGGCTGCGATAGCTATTTTGGTTGAGTCGAAAGGTAAAGGCCCGGTGTTTTACTTCCAGACCCGTGTTGGTTGTGATGGTCATACTTTTTCAGTGATTAAATTTCGTTCGATGCGTACCGATGCCGAAAAAAATGGTGCACAGTGGGCCAGCGATAATGATCCCCGTGTCACGGTGGTTGGAGCCTTTCTGCGTAAAACCCGTATAGACGAGCTGCCTCAGTTCATTAACGTCTTGCGCGGTGAGATGAGTGTGGTGGGTCCACGCCCCGAACGTCCTGAGTTTGTCAGTGAATTGAGTGAATCTATTCCCCACTATGACGTGCGGCACATGGTCAAACCGGGTATCACCGGCTGGGCGCAGGTGCATTATCCCTACGGTGCCTCTGCGCAGGATAGCCGCAACAAACTTGAATACGACCTTTTTTATCTGCAACACAGCAACCTGTTGCTGGACTTGTTGGTCACACTGAAAACTGTACGAGTCTGCTTGCTGGGGGTGGGAGCTCGGTAATTTTTTCTTCTCTGATGGAAGTCCCTTGCCGGCCTGGCTCTCAGCTAAGCCGGCTTTTTTTTGCCTGCGGTTAGATCAGTCTGGTCAGAGCGTGGGTAATGTTATTAACCGCATGTTGTAACTGATTCAGTTCAGTCGTGTAGGCCAGGCGCACATGGTTGCTGGCGTGGGGGTGGCTAAAGTCCAGGCCAGGGGTGATTGCAACCCCTGCATGTTCCAGTATGTGGCGGCAAAACGCTTCACTGGG
>QNFC01000293.1 GCA_003645395.1 Gammaproteobacteria bacterium | reverse complement strand
GGGTCCGTTGCCATATCCACCCTGGCTGGTTCACTGCTGATCTGGACTTCACGATAGGGATTTTCCCATTAGTAACAAGACATAAAAAAGCCCCGATTTGAATCAGATCAAATCGGGGCTTTTTTTATGTCTTACAGGCTTCTAAGCCTGAATGAGTTGTTTCAAAGTGGGTGAACCCGCACAGGCAGCTCACGATAACCGCGGATAATGTTGGACGGCGCGCGCACTTCCGGGCCAACGACTTCGACCTTGCTGAAGCGTTTCATTATTTCTTCCCACGTGACTCGAATCTGCATTTCAGCCAATCGATTACCCATGCAGCGGTGCACGCCAAAACCGAAGGAGAGGTGATGGCGGACCGATTCACGGTCAATGATGAATTTGTCCGGATCGCCCTTAATGACGTCGCCATCTCGGTTGCCAGAGATGTACCACATCACTACCTTGTCACCTTTTTTAATCTGTTTGCCAAATAGTTCAGTATCTACCTTCGTGCGTCGGGTCATACCCAGAATAGGTGTCCGCCAGCGGATGATCTCGGAGACCATGCTGGGGATCAGCGACAGATCGTTGCGCAGCTTGTCGTACTCTTCGGGGAACTGGTTTAGCGCCAGCACACCGCCGGTGAGTGAGTTACGGGTGGTGTCATTGCCGCCAATTATCAGTAGCAGAATGTTGCCCAGATACTCCATCGGTTTGTTAATCATGTCGCGGGTTTTTTCGGAATGCGCGAGCATGGAAATCAGGTCATTTCCCGGCGGGGCGTTGGCGCGTTCGTGCCACATGCGTATGAAAAACTCACCGCATTCGGCCAGGGCCTCGTTACGCTCCTCTATGGTGACAAAATCACCACCAGAGACGTCGGGAGCGCCGGTGGTGCAATCCGACCAATAAGTAAGTTTGTGACGGTCTTCAAAGGGAAAATCAAACAGAGTAGCCAGCATCTGGGTGGTCAGGTTGATAGAGACCTGGTCTACCCAGTTAAAGGTTTCGCCAATCGGCAGGCCGTCAAGAATATCGCCTACGCGTTGACGAATAAGCCCTTCCAGCTTGGCCAGGTTCATCGGCGCTACCACCGGTTGTACGGCGGCCCGCTGCGGGTCGTGTTCCGGTGGGTCGCGCTGAATAAAGCTCTGGAACGGAATATCCGGCGGAGGATCGGCGATGGTAATAGTTGGTTCAGAAGAGAAAATCTCGTGATTTTTCTCAACGTGGGCGATGTGGTCAAACTTGGTTACCGACCAGACCCGTCCGTACTCTTCTGATACGTTTAGGTGAATAGGGTCTTCATTGCGTAGCCGTTCAAAAAACCCCCAATGGGTGTCGTGGAAATAGAGCTCCGCCTGGGTGACGTCAATTTGGTCGAGTGGAATGGTGAGCGGATCCTGGTCGATCATTCTGAGTGGCTGAACTTTATCGAGCATGGCGATTTCCTCTGCGGCTGTTTCTGTGGTTACGGTAAAGGCGGGGGCGAGCTACATCTGGAATTCGGGTAATGTGATCTTGATGCCTTCAAGTGCGTCGGACACCTGGATCTGGCAGCTCAGTCGAGAAGTGGGGGTACGGTCTGGAGTTGGAGCGAGCATCTCTTCTTCATCGTCGCTCGGGGTGCCGAGTTTCGCGTACCAGGCGTCATCAAAAATAACGTGACAGGTCGCACACATGCACTGCCCACCACAGTCAGCGTCAATGCCGGGAACGCCATTTTGTACAGCGGCCTGCATCAACGAACGCTCGTTGCGGGCCTCCACCTCGTGCTCGGTACCGTTGGCCTCGATAAAAGTAATTTTGGTCATGCCTGTGCTGCTCCTCTGCCTGAAAATTAACTGCTATCTACCTTGACTAGTATGGGAGTTAACGAGCGTTAAGTAAACGTTCGTTTAACTGGTTGTGATTTCATCGCAGTGGTTGGTCGGGCTGGCCGTGGCTGGAACATATTCCCGGGCAAAAAATTTGGGTGTTGTCGCTCATCGATAGCGGGGCTAATGGCAAGAAATTAAATTATGGGAGCGCCAGTGGTGATGAGTGGCTCACTCCAATGTGCTAATGGAATGTCACATTAAAGCTGGTGAGTCTGGACCCGAGATTAAAGGAAGAAATGTATCTCTATAAATTGGAGTTAAAAAGTTGAGCGTAAAAGACGAGATTAGCAAGGCCATCTCTGCCCACGGTCAGTGGAAACAGAAATTGCGTACTGCCATCCAAACTGGTGAATGTGAATCGACCCCCTCCAAGGTGAAACAGGATAACAACTGTGCCTTTGGCAAATGGCTGCATGAACGCATTGACGGTGGTGCCAAAGGGTCGGTTTACTATTCGGATGTTGTCGATTTGCACGCTGAGTTTCACCAGCAGGCTGGGGCAATACTTGAGTTAGCGGTGAACGGTGACCCGGAGCAGGCGCGCGGATTAATGGGGTTGGGGCAGCCCTTTGCTAAATATTCTTCAGCCTTAACCTTAAAGTTAAAGGAGTGGCAGGCGGCGCTTTAGGTTCGCCTCCGGCAGGCTTTGTTTGTCCTTTAGCAGGTAACTTCTGGCAGGGTTCATGGTTTAATGGTTGCTCGATAAGGTTTGCTACGGCAGTCGAGCGTCTTTTGCGCTGATTGTTGTGGACAGAAATAGCTGCTTAACCGGGGGAGTTCGACCATGTCAGAAGCCAACAAGAAGGTTGTTCGAGATTTTTTTGCGGCGATGGACAGTCGCCGTTTCGACGATATGCGTGCGCTGTTACATCCCGACCATATGTTTCATCTACCCTTAGCAAAAGAGTCGATGGATCTCGAAGCCCATATGGAGATGAACATACGCATACAGGAGTCATTGAGTGATTTTGATCGCCACTTTTACGACCAGATTGCAGAGGGTGACAAGGTGGTCAGCCGCATGCGGTTGTGCATGAAGCACGTTGGTGAAATAAATGGCGTGGCACCGACCAATGAGTATTTCTGCCTCGAAATGATTCACATTATGCGCATTAAGGATGGTCTGAATCTTGAAGAGTGGGACGCCGCAGATTTTTCACCCATGCTCAAGGCGCTTAACTACATTTCTAAAGATACGGGATCCCCGTTTCACTGATTCCTCAGCGCTTGCCGATGATCTAAAACTACCCGCTTGGCGCACTACCTGTGCGGCGGCGGTCGTAACCGGCCAAAATGCAGCCAGGGCAGGTCAAAGTTAGGCGCCGGCCATGCCAGTTGAGCAACAATAATTGCCTTCACCAGCATGGAGACCACGCC
>QNFC01000292.1 GCA_003645395.1 Gammaproteobacteria bacterium | reverse complement strand
TTGCATATGGCCTCCGTCCGCTACGGGACCTGCGGCCCCTTCGCCACTGCGGCCATACGCACGCGCCTACGCCTACCGGGGACTACCCGCCTCGTGCTTCGCACTTCCATGGCGGGCAGCGAGAGAGCAACTGGGCTTCATCGTAAAGCCATTCACATAGGTCGCGGTACTGGGTGTCGTTAACTCTATCCATATCAGGCCTCCTTATGCCTTAGCCGTGTAACGGCGCCATTCCACCAGAAAATCGAACTCACCGATCTCGGTAAAGCTGTCGCGAAAGGCGCGGCCCGGTCCGGGAAAGTCGGGTAGTTCGACATCAGCGGCGCTGGTGATGGTCTGAAAACGCAGCAGCTGGCGTCGGCTTATGGTGCCACGCACCCCCCGGCGGATGCCCGAACAGGCTTCTACGTCGTCCTGGTCAAAGGTACCGGCTACGGAAAAGGTGCGGGTGCAGGCCTGCAGGGATTCGGCCTTGAGTTCGGGTGAGGCTTCGCTGTCGACCATGAACCAGTTCCAGACCTCAGTTTTTTCCGGTCCAACCGGTTGCCAGGTGCGCAGCACGGTCATGCATACGGGTTTACGGTTGGGATCAAAGCCGACCGGGATTTGCACGACTGACATATGTGGAAACACGGTGAATACATAGGCCAGCATCCGGCTCAGGGTATCGGCCTGCGGTGGGCTGAGTGTTTCTTTGTAAAGCGGGATCAACGCCGGGTCGAAACCCAGCCACGGTGATGTGCCGGCAGCGGCTAATGCGACTAGTCCGGCATGGCCATTGCCGAGGGAAAATCCCGGGGAGAAGCTGTTCACCAGCGCATCCATAACCTCCGGACCTGCGGAACCCGTGGTGAGCTGGCCAACTGAGCCGTGCAGTAGCGGGCCGTGGGGACCGTCGCCGCCGAAGTTGAGGGCGCCAACTTTCCAGTTGTGTTCCATGACGAACCGCTGGGGTGGACCCAGCACTTCCATACCGCCGGGAGTTCGATTTAAGGCGAGGGCGAGATACCAGCGGGCCGCGCCGAGGGATTCAAGCAGAGGCGGGGCATCGGCGTCGAAGCTGCCGAATACCAATCCGGCCCAGGGATCGACGCGGGCCATCGGTACCAGACCCAGTTCTTCGGAGGGCATTTCGTTTTTGTAAAAAGCACTGGGAACCGGTGCGCCCCTAAAGCGCCCACTGCTATCGAAAACCCAGCCGTGGTAGGGGCAAATAAGTCCTTTGCCGTTGCCCGCGTCGGCCTGACACAACATGGTGCCGCGGTGAGGCAGCTATTGAGTAACACGGCAATTTCGTTCTCAGTCACGCGTACTAAAATGACCGGGTCTTTGCCCATCAGTCGGGTGACAAAATCCTCGACTGCGGGGATTTCTGATTCATGGCCGATATAGAGCCAGGCGTTGCCAAATATGCGCTCAATTTCCAGCTGAAAAATTGCTTCGTCAGAAAAAATTTTCCGGCTGGCGGTGGCTTCTTCGACATTGACCCAGCTTTCGATCTCTGCGGAGTGAAATTGTTCGCTGATCTGTATGCTGCTCTCCTGGAGAAAGAAACTCAGATTAGGGGATTTGATGATCGACTGGGTCAGGTAAACGGTTCTGCTGGCAAGTTTAAGGCCGTTGTCGGTGACCCGCAGAACATCCTCGCGGCGACCGGCGAGGTTATAGGGCTCAGGAATTGCCGGGCGTACCCGGGTGAGCAGGAAGCGGCTGTTCACCTGATATTCATTTGGCCCACTCTTGTTTCCACGAATATTGCTGATCATCAGGCTGATGGTTGAGCGTGGATTCTTGGCGCTGGTCAAGTGCGCCTCGCTGAGCAGTTTGATGCGTACGTCCAGGCTGTCGGCGTCTTCATCAAAGTACGGGGTGCCGACACCAATTTGGCGCTCTTTTCCCATTTCAAAAAACTGGGTTACTGGCACAAGGTAACGAATATCGTCGGTGAGCAGCTGTTGCCAGGCAGCGTAATCCAGGGCGCTAAGCAGGTCGGCCTCGTCAAACAGGAAATCGCTAATCTGTTGTTACTGAGTCTTGCTTAATGGGGGGAAGAGTCACTCATGTTATTCCCGCATTTCTATTCGCATGGAAATTGATTGTAATCAGGCCGTATTGGTGCCGGTTGTTTTATGCGAGAGTAACTGAAATTTGACACCGATTGGAGACATGTTTTGAGTAATAAAAGCCATCAACAACTTAATATCGAACGCTTTGATCAGTTGGCCGCCAACTGGGATGAGAGCCCGGTGCGCGCCGGCATTGCCCGCGGGGTAATTGATTCGCTCTCACAGCAAATCGCCCTGCGCGGTGACATGGATGTGCTGGATTATGGCTGTGGCACTGGCCTGGTGGCCTTTTCTATCGCGCCAAAATTGAACCAGCTGGTGGCGGTGGATAGCTCGGATGGCATGCTTGCGGTGGTGCGAGACAAGGCTCAGGAGCTTGGGGTGAATAATGTTACCGCGCTTAATCTTGATCTGAGTGCGGATCTGAGTAGGGATGCGACCCTGGAGCAGAGGTTTGACCTGATCTACACCAGTATGACGATGCACCACATTGCCGATACGGCCGGCATATTGGCCCGGTTCTTTGAGTTGCTGAAGCCGGGTGGTCAACTGGCTATCATTGACCTCGACAGTGAGGACGGCAGTTTTCATGGCGATATGCCGGGCATTGCTCACCAGGGGTTTGACCGGGCGGCATTGCAACAACTGGCCGAGGAGGCGGGGTTTAGTAAATTACACACCAAGACAGCCCATGTCGTCAGTCGAGATTGGGGCGATGGCGTGCGGGACTTTCCACTGTTTATTATGGTGGGTGAGCGAACCTAAGTAGTTACTCAGAAGGGGGAGAGGATGCGGTTTATTCAGGTGATAACGCTGCTAGCCGGGATTGGTTGGCTGAGTTCAGCGTGGTCGTTAACGGTTTCTGGGCGGGTGTTAGACCCGAATCAACAGCCCCTCGCCGGGGTGATGGTCACCCTGCACAACCCGGAAAGTGGAGCCAATAAAGAGGCCGCGACTATTACCGTGTTTACCGACGCGGCGGGCCGTTACCAGATTCAAACCGCCGATTGGTTGTATACCGACGACGTGCAGCTTGTAACAAAGAAGATTGGTTACGGGCTAAGGAGTGTCGCTACCTCGTGAAAGATTTTGGGACATCCCTGTCACCAAAATCGACTCGCCTACGCGACAGCCGTTATTGCCCCGGCCGCCCTGCGTCCGTGCCGCTCCGCCACCCCATCGC
>QNFC01000291.1 GCA_003645395.1 Gammaproteobacteria bacterium | reverse complement strand
CGAACGGCTTCGAGTTTGAACTCTTTGGTGTAACGCTGACGAACTTGCATCGAACATCTCCTTGGGGAACAGTGTCCCCTATTTGAAATGTCCGTTAAATCCGGGTTAGTTCACTTTGGCAATCCAGCAAGGTAGTTGTTATGAATTCAAAGCCTCAATTACCGCGTTAACTAAGGTCTGTTCATCGGGCAGGTTATGTTTACCGTAAGCATCTCGGGGTGGTATGACCTGTACACCCATTTGTTGCAGTCGATTTATCGATGCTTCGAAGATCGAGTTGTGGAGAGTGCCGTGCATGGCCGGAGCTATCAGCAATTTGGCGTTACCCTGACTAACTCGGCCCAATGCAGCGGCCAGGGCACTGGTGATGACGGTGTCGGCAATGCCCGTCGCCAGTTTGTTAATGCTGTTGTAGGTGGCTGGTGCCAGCAGGTAGGCATCAAAAGGCCGGGTGTCGGAAAGATGTTCGGCCTCGGCGCTCAGTTCGGTGATCACCGGCTGGTTACAACTCCAGACGAGTGCTTCGGCCGCCACGTAGCGCAGCGCTGATTTGGAAACATAGGCGGTAACTTCAGCCCCATGGCGGCGCAACTGGCGCGCCACCATGGGAGTTTTGAAGGCAGCGATACTGCCGCTCACCAGCAGGGCGATTTCCCTGCCTTTGAGCGCATCACTTAACTGTGGTAAATCCCGATCCCCCAAATTAGATGGGGTAGGGGGGACGGGTTTCCAGTTATCCATATCGCTGTGCCAAGTTAGCTAAACAGATTAGATAAAAGTGAGGCCACCATCAACCTGCAGGCTCTGGCCAGTGATGAAGTCAGCATCGTCGGAGCATAAAAACATCATTCCTTTGGCCAGGTCATCGGTGCCTGTGAGGCGTTTGATGCTCTGCATCTGGGTCATTCTGTCGAATACTTCGTCGGGCACCGATGGCCGTTTGATTTCAGTTTTGGTCACGCCGGGCCAGAAGGTGTTGACGGTGATGTCCCACTCGCCGAGTTCGCGGGCCATGGAGCGGGTCATGCCAATCATGGCGGATTTGGAGGTGATGTAGTGCAGGTAGTTTTCGCGGCCCATAATCACGGTGGCGGAGGAGACATTGATGATGCGGCCCCATTTGGCTTCCTGCATGGTTGGAATCACTGCTCGCGAACAGTAAAAGGGGCCGTTGATGTTGACCTGCATGGCTCGTTCCCACTCGGCGGCGGGCAGTTCCCAAAATGGGGCCATGGTGATACGCGAGAAGACCGCTGCGTTGTTGACCAGGCAATCGATTCGGCCGAGTTCCGCCAGGGTGGTTTTGGCCATAGCGAGGGTGGAGGCTTCGTCAGCAACATCGGTTTGAATTGCCAGGGCTTTGCCGCCTTTGGCGCGCACCTCTTCGGCCACGGCTTCACCATTTTCGGCTACGTATTCGGCAATAACGGGAATCGCCCCCTGTTCGGCAAAATGGTGGGCGTAGGCACGGCCAATGCCCTGGCCGCCGCCGGTGATGATGACGACACGATCTTTAAGGCCTCGGTATTCGTTATTCGTGGACATGGGTTCCTCCTCGGGTAAATGTTAGGCGCATTATGACTGGCGCGGTCACGAAGGTGCCAGCCTGTTAATCAATGAATATTAAATAATGGGCAATAAAAAAGCCCGGTGAATAATTCACCGGGCTTTTTGAAGTAACCGAAAGGTGCTGGTTATAGTTGGCTTAGTCGCCCTTTACTTCGGCATCGCCCACTTTCGCGCTGAGTTCGTCGACGGAATTATCGTCGACTGGTTTGCCCCAGCCCTCGGGCACCATCGCCGCGTATTTCTCAGGCAGCGCACCGGGCACTGCGTAGGGGATCACGCCCCCTTTATCGTAATAGGCTTCTACGATTGGGTGCATTCGCCGCCGCCACAGTGGTGGTATCAGGGCGATAGGGATCATGGTTAGATAACCGTGCGGTAAGCGAGGGGCCTCCTCCATTACTCGCAAAACCTGGTAGGGCCGGGCAACGTTGGCGTGGTGATCTGAATGACGGTCGATCTGGCAGAAGAGCATGCTGCTCACCATGGTGCTGTCGTCCCAGGCATGGTTAGGGCGAACTTTTTCGTAACTGCCATCGGGTAGCTGATTGCGCCCCAGACCGTAGTGCTCTAGATAATCAGCCACCGCTAGCAACAACCGTGGAAACAGGTACTGAACAAAGCAGATAGGGATTGCCCAGAAACCGAAGAAATAAACTAACACTGCTACCCATGCGGCCTGCAGAACGATAAACCGGACCATCAGGTTGCTGGGGTGCCAGGTTGATTTGCCGTTACGTTGCATGCGCAGTTTTTCAACCTGCCAGGCGGCCTGGGTTTTTTTGATAATGCTACGCAGTATGAAGGGGTAAACCTTTTCACCGTAGCGGGCGGATGCCGGATCGTTGGGGGTGGCCACATGAGTGTGATGCATGAAGTTGTGGTAAACGTGAAAGTCACACATGAATATCGGCACAAACAGCAGGTCGCCAATGGTGCGATCGATGGGCTGATAGTGGTGGCACAGCTCGTGAGCTACGGTGGCTAAAAATCCGGTCGCGAGGGTTAGGGAGAGCAGAAATCCGGTGATTTCCCAACCGGTCATCGGGGTTTGAGTCAATAGCCAATGACCAAAAATGGTCACGGCAAAGGCCGCGGGGACGGTGGCCCAGAGCATGATTCTATAAAAGAGCCGGCCTTCAAGGGCCTGTTCATCGGCAGGGTTATGGTTGGTTTCGTCGTTGCCGACCATGGGGTCCACAAGGGTGAGCCCCATGTACACGAACGGGGTTAGCCAGTGGAAGATCCCGCCGCCGAGCACAAAGCCAAGTACCGGCAAGGCAGCAAACACCAGGTGTGGTACCGTGGTTACCCGCGCGACAATGCTTAACCCCCTGGGTTTTTCGGCGATAACGGCAGACATATAAAATCCTCTCTTAATCATTAAGGTGTACACGGTGTGGGCGGTTAGTCTACCTGTTTTCATGACAAAAAGTGAACAGTCGTTTAGCTGAAGTTAATGCGCCATTTGTGCGGTCATTGCACCAGGCTGAGGGCTGCCGACCAGCATCTCTGATTCGACTCATCGGCAATGGACTGCTGGTTGCGGTTTGCCTGCTGCTGGCAGCCTGTGAATATGCGGCCGTCGAAGACGATGACGTGATTCGCATGGGCCTGGTGCAGGCCCCGGCCACCCTGGATCCGCGCTACGCTACCGATGCAATCTCGTCGCGCATCTGCCGGTTGCT
>QNFC01000290.1 GCA_003645395.1 Gammaproteobacteria bacterium | reverse complement strand
GGGATCCTAGCGCCAGCGTACGGTGGGCAGCGGTCAATGCATTTTTGTTGTAGCGTGCGCCGCTGGCGGTTTTGTTTCCATCCAGGCTGTCAGCGTAATAACTCGCTTCCCCCAGCTGCGCCTCCATTGCGGTTCCGGGGTGTCCCGCCGTACTTATCGCAAACGTCAGCATCAGCAGCAGATTCCACGCTAGCAGTTGGGGTCGTTTCATTATTCTCGATCTAGGCGGATGATTGATTAACGTTAACGGAGGGCATTAGCGTTAACAGTTTCCCGGTTGGTCAGGCCATTTTTGATGCAGACGTCTTTAGCAGTCCTGCTCATCAGGTCTTCGGCAAATGTTCCAGGGCCTCATCAATGGCGCTTTGGGGTAGGGGGTAATCTTCGAGTTCACCTGAGAAATAGCGGTCGTAGGAAAACATATCGAAATGACCGTGGCCGGAGAGGTTGAAGAAGATAGTTTTCTCTTCGCCGCTCTCCTTGCAGCGCAGGGCCTCATCGATGGCAGCGCGGATGGCGTGGTTTGATTCGGGGGCCGGAATAATGCCTTCGGTCTGTGCGAATATGACTCCGGCTTCAAAGGTGGGTATCTGGTCGACGGCGACAGCTTTAATCAGATCGCGTTCCACTAGCTGTGCCAGTTGCGGGGCAGTGCCGTGGTAGCGCAGGCCACCAGCGTGTATGCCGGGGGGCACGAAATCGTGGCCGAGGGTGTACATCAACATCATCGGCGTCAGGCCAGCAGTATCGCCAAAGTCATAGGCGAAGTGGCCGCGAGTCAGGCTTGGGCAACTTGAGGGTTCTACGGCCACTAATTCGACAGATTTACCTGCAGCTTTGTCGGCCAGAAACGGAAAGGCGACGCCAGCGAAGTTGGAGCCGCCGCCGCAGGGGGCAAAGATAACGTCCGGATAATCTCCGGCCAGTTCAAATTGTTTGATTGCTTCCTGACCGATAATGGTCTGGTGCAATAACACGTGGTTGAGCACCGAGCCCAGGGTGTAGCTGCTGTCGGCGCGGCTGGCGGCATCTTCCACCGCTTCGCTAATGGCCATGCCGAGGGAGCCGCTGGTGTCTGGGTTGATGGCTAGCTGCGCCCGGCCGGCAGCGGTAAGGTCGCTGGGGCTGGCGACGACTTCGGCGCCCCAGGTGTGCATCATCGAGCGGCGAAAGGGTTTCTGGTCGTAGCTCACTTTGACCATATAGACCATTACTTCCAGGCCAAACATCTGTCCGGCCCAGGCGATGGATGATCCCCACTGGCCAGCACCGGTCTCGGTGGTCAGGCGGGTGCGGCCAGACTGTTTGTTGTAGTAGGCCTGCGGTAGCGCTGAATTGGGTTTGTGCGACCCCGCGGCGCTGCTGCTTTCATTTTTGTAATAAATCTTCGCGGGGGTGCCGAGGCGCTGCTCGAGTCGGTGAGCGCGGAAAAGAGGGGTAGGCCGCCAGAGTTTATAAACCTCACGAACCGGATCGGGGATTTCGATCCAGCGCTCAGTGGACATCTCCTGTTCGATCAGCGCGTCCGGGAAAATGGCGCTAAGGTCGTCGGCGGTGGCAGGTTGGCCGTTTGGTGCGAGCACTGCGGCGAAGGGTTCGTCGAGGTCTGCGGCGATGTTGTACCAGTGGGTTGGAATTTCGCTTTCCGGCAAGATAATCTTGTAATCAGACAATTCGAACCCCTTAATTAATTCTATAAAACAATTGATTAGATGATATTTCTTATGTGAATTATTGATGAACCGCAGGACCAAAGCAACTGCTAATCGCACTCTCCGAGGTATTCGTGCTGCCAGCGACTGGTAATGGTTTGCACGCCGATAACGGGTATGTTCATGGTTATCTGGAACGAGCCCTCCCCGCTTGTCCCGTTTGAGGTAAAGGTGCCCTGGCCGGTGATTTTTTCAGCTGAATTCATCGGGTTGTCACAAGTCACCTCCCAGGTCACTGTGTTACCAGAAAACTGAGGTGTAACCGGTGAACAGGAGTCGGTTGGGACTTGAGCCATGATCTCTTCGAAGTCAATGGTCGATTCAGTAATACACTCTTCAGTAACCTGTTGTTGGGCATTAGGCATCATCGGATTTTCGACGACTGAGGTTATCCTCCATTTACCCGGCTTGATTTGTGGCTCGGCGAAAACTGTGTTTGCTGAACTTAGCGCTACTAACAGAAGTGCAGTTTTGTAAAACATTGGCTGAAATCCTTTATGTCGGAGTGGTCAATTTGCTCGTTATTATCTTACGTAGATGGTTTTACGCAACGTCAAAGAGATTGCAATGTTTGATAGTGGAACGCCCCCGCGTCAGATAGGGGGGAAAGCGATGGTCAAGGGCTACGTAATCACCCGGATGGCTTGTCGGGAACAGCGGAAATCGGTAAGGTTCGCAGCCCTCTGCGTTCAGGTTTTATGATGACTCCGCAGACAGAACGCACATGTCTGTTTGATCTGGCTTAATCTTGTCGACCTGAACAATATCGGTCTTTAAAATATAGTGTCCTCGAAGGATTAATTAATGAGCAAAATCAACAAGGTAGCGGTACTGGGTTCGGGCACAATGGGGTCAGGTATCGCCGCTCAGGTGGCGAATGCCGGTGTGCCGGTGCTGCTGCTGGATATGACCCGTGAAATCGCCGCGGCGGCCAAAGACTCTCTATATAGTCGTAAGCCCGCGCCCCTGATGAGTCCAGCGGCCGGCGATTTGCTGATGACGGGTAGCTTTGATGATGACCTGCAACAGCTTGCGGATTGTGACTGGATTGTTGAGGTGATTGTTGAACGACTGGAACCCAAACAGCAATTATTTCAACGGGTGCAGGCGGTGCGCAAACCGGGCTCAGTGGTTACCTCTAATACCTCCGGGCTGTTGATCAGCGAAATCATTGGCGCGCTGCCCACCGAGTTTGCCGAAGACTTCTTAATCACCCATTTCTTTAACCCGCCGCGCTACATGCCGCTGGTGGAGTTGGTGGCTGGCGAGAACACTCAAGCTGGTGCCTACGAACGGATCAAAGAGTTTTGTACCGTCGCGCTGGGCAAGGTGGTGGTGGATGCCAAGGACACACCCTGTTTTATCGGTAACAGGGTGGGGGTCTATACGCTGATTGCCGGATTGCGCACCGCAGTAGATCTGGGAATTACCGTGGAAGAGGCGGACGCGGCAGCTGGCAGGCCCATGGGCTGGCCTGGCACGGGCCTGTTTGGGCTGCTCGACCTGGTCGGTTTTGATGTGGTTGGCGATATCTGCGAAAACATGAAAGGGCAGTTG
>QNFC01000289.1 GCA_003645395.1 Gammaproteobacteria bacterium | reverse complement strand
TGACGATGGCGCCGTACGGGTTCGAGTTGGTGATCAGGCGCAATTCGTAGATGCGCCCCTCACCCGTGGCGCTCTCGTTGGCCAGATTGATGGTGAACTCGGCGGGCTGATCGGCCGGCACGCCGTCACGTTGCAGAAAAGGTGGCGAAATCGATGGTGCGTCGCGCGCGAGCATCCGTGGCACGCTGTCTTCCAGGGTGGGCCAAGGTTCATAGGGACATGAACTCGCGCCTGCCAGAACATCGAAAACCGGCGACGGATACCGCCCGTCGTTCTTGATGTCCACAGTGAAGTGGTCGCCGATGTCGCCGTCGTACAGCGTGTAGCCGACGGTGTGTGCGTAAGTTCCGGTCGTATCCGCGAAGTCACCGATATTCTCCACGTGCGTATTGCCGGTGAGCTTGAACGAATAGGAACCATAGTCGTTCTCCCACTCGTAATTGAGGGGTTGAATCGATGTGTCCATGACGAACGAGTTCGTCCGCGTATACCATGCCGTGGTGTCTTCTGCCGCGGAGTAGGTAAATTCCGCACCGGCGCTGAAGGACCGGTTTACCGCATTGTCGTCTTCTACCATTTTCAGGTCATGGTTTTCGTCCACGGCCTGTTGCCAGGTATCCCGCTGCGTTTCGTACTTAACAACTTCGGAATTCTGGTCCTCCTGGCCGTCAGCCACGAGGCCTTGATAGTAGTCAACTTTTTCATCCAGCTCCGGAATCAGGAAATCCACCAGATACTGGTGGGTGTAAGTATAGAGCGTGGTGACCGAGTCGGGCTCGAAGCCGAACGAAGAGAACTTTGTCACTTCACAGTCAACAACCTCGATATTACTCACTTCCGAGAAGATAAAATTATATCCGACACCGAAAAACACATCTCCCTGCTCGCCGACAAACGAGTTGTGAGTCGAAGTCTCGAACCTTCTCTTGGTTTCCAGGGTTATGTCGGTCCAATGTTCTTCATTTCGTGTGTTGCCCGCCAGAAATTCATTATCGAACGTACTTTCGGCACTGGCTTGGCCAATCGTGCCCGCTCCCAGACCGACAAACCATGTCAATTTAAGACCGACCTCTGCGTGGATGTTGACGCCCGCCTGCCACGAAAAGATGTTGTTGTCCCAGTCGAGTCTCGTCCTGAGTTTGTGGCCCTCTTCGAGAAACGCACTCGATCCGTCGCCGGGCGGATCGCGGAGAACGAACAGCGGCATATCGGCGATTCCAGTCACGAAATCCGCTCCTTCGGGCGCCAGGTGTCCGGTGACCAGGGCCCATTCCGTCGCCACTATCGGTGTCCGGCCCTCCACGGCGACTACAGCACGAATCGACTTCTGGAACGAGCGGTCATTGCCGTCCTCGTCCGTGCGGCCCACCAGGAGGTTCGGCGTGGTGGCACAAGTGGTGTAGTGGGCAACCCCATTAAGCACCTCCACCTCGAAGGGAATGTTCTGCCGGTCGAAAATCTCGTCGTAAATTACGACTGTCGTACTGTCGAGAGGACACAGACCGCCGGCTCCATAGTCCTCGTTTACCTCGATGGTCAGAGCCAGAACCGACAATTGATCAATGACCGGCAGGTTGTCGGGCAGGGGCCGACCCCCGAATGTCAGGGGTCCGTCACACGCCTCGACATAGTCTTCAAAACCGGAGATCGTCACCTGCAACGGTGCGCGGTACATGAAGTTCAGGTCGACGTCCGAACTGTCCATCGCGGCGGCGCGCGTGCCGAGGTTCTGGAAGAACCCGATCACGTCCGCCGTGCTCAGCCCTTCGGGGATTGAATCCGGATCCACCGCGGCCGACACGAGGTAGGTCTGCGGGGGCAGCGAGACACTGTAGGTCGTATCGTCCACGGCGTAAGGAAGCACGCGAAGCAGACAGTCGTTCTCGCTACGGATCGTGATGGTGATACTGCCGACGGGGCGTCCGCACCCGCCGCCGAGACGGCCCGAAAGCACGTAGGTCGTCGAATCGGTGAAGGCCGCACCCGCTTCGTCGTCGAGAGAAATATCACCGACAACGTTGACGACCAGGCTGTCCGAGAACGTGTGACCCGGTAGCGACGGCCGGATGGAATGCACGCCCAGATCCGCGGTGACGGCGAACTTGCCCTTGCTGTCGGTTGAACCGGCAGGACGGTTGTCGACATAAATGGGAACATCGGCCGCTGCGCATTCCGTGGCGGCGTACTGGACCGAGCCCGACACCGTGAACGACGAGACATCGCTGAACGTAACCTGATTTTCCACCGGCGATTCCGTGGTCAGGACCACTCGTTTGACCGGAGGGTCGAACTGCTTGTTGCCGTCGTGGGGTCGCACCTCGAATTCCAATTCAGTACCGTAGTAGATGCCCGGCATGACGAAATTGCCGTCCAGATCGGTGACGGCATGGATGTCGATGGCAGCGCAGTTTTCGGTCCAGTAGACGCCATCCCGGAGCTTTCCGTAGTGGGTCCCGGCACTGAGATCGGCAATGACGTTGGTCGAACCATCGCCCTGGAATCCTGCCGGCCACCCGATGGGCCAGTAGCCGACGAGGCCGGCTTCCGAATCCGAGAACCGCTTCGCCATGGCCGCTCGGATCTCGGTTTCATTGCGCGCCACATTCCAGATGCGGATTTCATCCAGCAGGCCGCTGTACCACGAGTCAGGCCCGGGTCCAGCGCCCAGGGTCAGGGCTTCGGCATTGGCAAAAAAATCGCCGATTCCTGCACCGGATTCGCTCGCGTCGATAATTCCGTCGACATAGATGTGAAGCGTTTCTGCTGCTGCATCATGCACGCAGGCAATGTGGTGCCACTGGTTGTCGTTGATGTCGTTGCGTGCCGTGCTGACCGAGGTGTCACCCACGGCGAACCTAAGTCGTCCCGGCTCTCCGACGCCGTGCCTGTTGCCCAGCGCGAAGGGGAATCGCGTCTGTCCGCCGATCGGCGCGGCCTTCGCGATCATCATCTCGTCGGGGCCGGCGCCGGCGGACCCCAGGTACCTGACCCATGTTTCTATCGTAAAGCTCGTTTCGGGCCCGAAGTCGAAGGTGCCACTGTCATCGGCCACCAGGACATGCCCGCCGCTTCCGTCGAACTGCAACGCTCTAGTCGGCAGCGGGGAGATGGCGACCCGGACGCTGTCGGCACCGGCGCCGGCGATGGTCGAGATACGACCCGTGATATTGCCGTTGGCGGGTCTCCAGCCAAAATCGGTAGTCGGCGGAGAGACATAGCTGTTCGCCATCGCGGCCACACCGTATTCGTACGTCCGACCGGGTTCGGCGTCG
>QNFC01000288.1 GCA_003645395.1 Gammaproteobacteria bacterium | reverse complement strand
CAGTGAGTTGTCGTAGACTCCGAGTTGTTTCATTTTATCGAGCAAACGAACAACCATGTCGAGTGTGCATTTTGATTGAAACAACAACGTGGTTCGATTGGTTTGCAAAGCCCCACCGGCATAGTTGCAGTCACTATCGACCACCATAGGATTATGAGTATTCATCACGTAAAAAACTTATAGGTCGGCGTGCTCCGGTTAACTGTTCCGTCCTACCGTCACAGATCGGAGCCGTTGATGAAGCAGCAAAGTTTTGCCTCGCTGAGCTAGTAGAACAAGAAGAAGTAGACTCGACGGGAGAAGTTTCTGACTGAGATGGATGGGGGGGTGACTGCTTAAACGGATATCCCCTCATTACCCGCAAGCCCCCGTTGGGCGTAAGCGGATTGGGCTAAAAGTGCAGCTAAGAATCTACTTCCTGCAGCAGTGGTATGGCCTATCGGATCCGGCGGCTGAAGGAGCACTCTATGACATTGAATACATGCGGCGTTTCGCCGGACTAGAGCTCCATGAAAATGCGACCCCGGACGAGAGCACTATTTTGAGAAGTTGATCCGGCAGAATGACCGAGTAGTGTTTACCGATAAGGGCTACTTCAGCGATCAGTACAAACGAAACGCCCGCGCAGCGAGCGTTTATTGGTGTGTCCTGGACAGGCCCAAGCCGAACAAAAAGTTATCGATCAGCCAGAAAAAGCGCAACAGAAGGTTGTCTTCAATTCGGGCGAAGGTCGAACACCCCTTTCGGATCATCAAGTGCCCGTTTGGGTTTCGTAAAACCCGATACCGGAGGATCAAGAAGAAGGGTGTCCAGTTGTTTTCATTGTTTGCACTGGCTAACTTGTACCCGGTTCGGAAGGTGTTATTAGCGGGGGTGAATACAGAACCAGCATAGCGCCTTAATCTCCCGCAAAATCAAGGCAACTTCCACCACCTCAAATTTAGTGATCTGCAAAGTGTCATTCACTTTTGCCCTACCCCCACTGGCACCTCCCCCCGGGTCATCACCCTGCTCATCACCCGCTTATACCCATGGTAATCATTCAGCGGATTGTGATGAGTAGTACGGTTGTCCCACATTGCCAGCGACCCAACCTGCCACTGAAACCGGTAGCTAAATTCTGGTCGCTGCTGGTGGTGGTGAAGGTACTCTAGAATCGGCGCGCTCTCTTCTTCGGTCATATCACTAAAGCGCACGGTATGGGCGGCATTAACAAACAGCGCTAATTTGCCGCTGCGGGGATGGCGGCGAATAACCGGATGCACTGCCTGCTCGGGGGCCTGGTCCAGGTTTTTATTTTGCCGAAACTCGCGTACGGCATAGCCGCCGCCGTGCTCGGCACTAAACACGGCGGTGAGGCCGCCTAGCAGCTTCTGCATGCCGGGTGAGAGGGTTTCGTAAGCACGCGTCATGCTGGCAAACAGGGTGTCGCCCCCCAGGGGTGGAATCTCGCGGGCGTATAGGATTGTCAGCGCCGGAGGGCGCTCAAGATAGGTTGAGTCGGTGTGCCAAAGGCCGCCAAAGTTGACCTTGTCCTCTTCCATCTTGGCGATTTGCACAAGGTAGGGCGCTTCTTTGTAGCCCTCTACGTAAGGGTATTCGAGCAACTCACCGAACTGCTCGGCCAGCGCCTGCTGCGCCGCCGGAGTCAAATCCTGGTCACGAAAGAACAGTACTTCGAACTCATCCTGGGCTGACTCAATTTCTGCCAGCTGTTTGTCGGTAAGTATCTTTGACAGGTCTATGCCTGAAACTTCTGCCCCCAATACCAGGGAGAGCGGTTTGATATTCACGAATATAACTCCTGAGCTGAAAAACTATTTATAAGTCTTAATTTCTATTAAGCGCTTCGCATATTAAGCACGGAACGACCGGCCAGCATCAGTACGATGGCAACCACCGTGGCACCGCTGAGCAAAAGGAACCCCGCGCCCGTTTGCCCTGCGGCATTGATCACCTGGCCCGACAGGGCAATGCCGGCAAATGAACCGAGTGAGCCGGTGATATTCACCAACGCGATACCCGCCGCTGCCAGATGAGCCGGCAGCACGGTAGTGGTCATACTCCAGAAACTACCAAAACCGGCACCGATACCAAACATCAATAGTGTTATAGCCATGTCGGTTGAGGGCAGATCGAGATCAACTGCCAGCCAGAAAAGTGCTGCGCCGGTGAGCACCATGCCCGATAAAGGATGCCAGAAGCGCTCGCCGTGTCGATCGGAACTCCACCCCCAGAGCAGGGCCGACACGGCAAAGGCCAGATAAGGCAGGCCAACGTGCCAGCCGATGGCGGCCTCGCCAAGCGCTGGCGCCGCGCGCACCACCGCTTTGGGTAACCAGTAAAGCGCCCCCACTAGCGCGCCGGTGTATAAAAAATTGATCGCCGCCAGCCACCAGACCGGTTTGGCCGACATCGCTGCCCAGACTCCGCCGGCGGGTTCATTACCTGCTTGCACGGCACCGTCGGCACGCTGTTCCTGATCTAGCTGATTGATCAAGCCGGCTCGCTGGTCGGCGGTCAGCCAACGCGCCTGCCGGGGTCGGTCGGTGAGCATCAACAGCACCCCCACCGCTAATACTGAACAGGGCAGGCCTTCGAGAATAAACAGCCACTGCCAGCCGGCCAGCCCGGCAGTCTGGTCAAAATACTGCATGATCCAGCCGGAGAGCGGACTGCCGAGCACCCCGGCGATGGGCACGGAAAGGGTAAATAACGACACCGCCATGGCCCGATTCTGACGGGCGAACCAGTAAGTGATATAGAGCATGATGCAGGGGTAGAGACCAGATTCGGCCACGCCGAGCAGCAGGCGCACTGCATAGAATTCTGCGGCGTTAGTGACCAGCGCCGTGGAGGCCGAGACCAGCCCCCAAACCACCATAATCACAGCAATTAGCCGGCGCGCGCCGAACCGCTGCAACATGAGATTGGCAGGCAGTTGAAAGACCAGATACCCGAGAAAAAACAGACTGGCGCCTAGACCATAAACCGCGGCTGAGAAGCCCAGGTCACGGTTCATGGTCAGCGCGGCAAAACTGACATTCACCCGATCAAGCTGACCGAGTACGTAGACCAACACCAGTATCGGCATTAATCGCCAGGCGACCCGGCGATTAATGCTAGCCAGTGTTTGGACCTGACTCACGGAAACGATTCCGCAAAAGCTGCTTAAATCAGGCGATACCGAATGATTTAAGTTGCTCAACCAGCCATTCGCGCCGCTCGGCGGAGACATCCTCAACCGGCGCGAGGGTATAACCACCGTGCAGGCCGATAGCGT
>QNFC01000287.1 GCA_003645395.1 Gammaproteobacteria bacterium | reverse complement strand
TTGGCAGGGAGGAGAAGACACTCTCGAACTCACAGGCGTTCTCCAGGACGCAGCCCCTCCGAACGCGGGTATGAGTTGTCCGCTTGTGGTGGAACTCAGGTTGGAGCGCCGAGGCTATGTGGACGGCGCCTACGACGAAGGTTCCTTCTTTGGTGAGCAAGTCCGGGTTTTGACTTTGATCTCCAGCCCGTAGCAGCCGAGTCGGCGGGCGACGACTCGGGACCAGCACAGCCGCAAGCTCACCCACGGATGAATCGCCCAGGTAGAGCGCGGCGCTCGGCTCGGGAACAGGCGTCGGCTTACAGCAAGCCACGGGGATCGGAATATTGCATGATGAGAAGCCGAAGCCATCCGTTCCGGTAAGGACCAGTCCGTTACCACCTGTGCCCGGCCAGCCCGAGCACGTAAATGAACTCGGGCCCAGATCCATGCCAGATATATCCAAACCCCGTATTGTCGCTCCCGAACCACCACCAACGCCATTCGCGGGAACTCCGAACGGCTGCGTAGGTCGGGTTTGGCCTAATGACAATGGACAGGACGTGTGGGACATGCCGCGCTTTCGACCCGGTGCCCATCACATTCCACAGATACTTCTTGAGTTCCTATTCGATTCATGCTTATGTGGAGGCGTGGCGGGGTGCGGCGGGATTCTCTCAAGTTGTTGTTCGCTTTTGGAGTACGGGTATGCAAGTGCCTTCCGTCGTGTCGGAGTTCCTTTCGGAGATTGCAGTACTTGGGGTGAGCAGAACTCGCGCGGTGGCGTTAAGCGTACCCTGCCTGATCGTCATGTGGCCCTTCGGCGCTATGGCGTGGGTTTCGACGGTCGGCTGTTCAGGACCCCCGACCTGCAGCCTGGCGGAACTCTTCGCTGGAGGCTCGATCGTTGTTGATACAAAGATCTTCGCCGACTGGGAGCTGGTCTCGATCGAATCGGATGGAGTCGTGCCCGACTATACGCAGATTCTTGTTGAGGGACTGGATGACGGCGGACTCGATCCGGGCAATGGCCTTCGATTCAGCGGAAACGGCGAGTTGGCGATCTCCGGAGAGGACGTCCTTGAGCTCGAACTCGGTTTCTCGGTCACAGAATTCCAATCCACCCGAGACATCGTAGGGAGCACTCTCACGACCGTCTCAGACACGGCCACCGGAAGGGCGATCGTTTCGATCGCGGAGTTCGTATCGGGCGCGGTTGGCGCGGGACAGGGCGACAACGAAATTTCAAATGACCCCTTTTTTGCTCCGGCCGAAGTGACGGATTCGATCGAATTCCCAGTCGCACAGAAGACGATCATGGTGACCGAAGAGATCTTGATCGAAGGTCGTGATCCCGCCGATTCAGCGAGTCTCGATGTGTTCGAACAAAGATTCTCCCAGGTTCCCGAGCCAAGATTGGGAACTGCGATCGCAGTTGGAAGTTTGGCCTTGGCATTTTGCCATTGGCACTCGCATTTTCGCCGCCGCGACCGCCATCGCGGAAGAATCTCCGCGGTCGCGGGTGCAGGCTCAACGAATTCTCATTTGGATGGGAGAGTAAACGGATGAAATGTCTAACGGCTGTAGTCGTCTTGTTATGCGGAATTCCGCTCGCGGTCCAAGCCCAGATCGCCGAACCTGCGTCGGGTGGTGAAAGAGGTTCCTTCCTCGAATGCGTCTATGAATGCAAGCCGGGAGCGATGGTCGGCGGTGTCTCGACCTTCAAAGCGGCGACCTCGGTGATGCTGACAAATCAGAGTCCATCCGACCGGGTCGCTGAGGTCTTCTATTTCAACGGGAACGAGGAATGCATCGCACACTCAAGTGTCGACCTTTCGGCGGTCGACCTCGATGAGCTCAACATCTGTCATTCTCTCGACGCGGGTGGTATCACGGCGCCTCGTGCGGGGCTCCTCGAAATCAGCGTGACTGATTCGGGCGGCAGCGCTGCAGACGGCGTGTACGGCGTCGTCAAGAACGTTTTGGGTCGATTTAGGGTCGATAATCCCGAGCTTTTTGAGGGTCGTGTTCGCGGTCTCGCGAAATACGAATGCCGCGTCGTACCCAGCACAGTGCAGCCAGACGTCGCCGTCGCGAACAAGTGCTCCCCCGCGCCGCCGGACGTCGCTGGGATTCTGATCGAGGACACGGACGACAGCTGTGCCTGCAACGCGGATTTCAGCGGCGACGGCCTCGTCGCCGCTGCCGATTACTTTTTCCTTCTTGCGTGTTTCAACCAGTCTCCACCTACGCCCGGTTGTGAAGATACGGATCTCAATTGCGATGGCTCGGTTGATGGCCTGGACGTCACGATTTTTGACTGCCAGGCGGCGAGTGGCATCCCAGCGGATCCAGCCTGCTGCCCTTAGTGGTGCGAAGAGGAGTCGCTAAGGCAGCTTGAAATCCTGTCTGTTCCCTTTATTCATCCACAGGGGTTCGGTCCTGTTTTCACAGTAGACGAGCCGGACCGATCTTGCTGCTTCCCGCCATTCCGAAAGGGGAACTTTTTCACCACGTAGTCGATGAAGTCGATGGTATTCGCCTGCGTGTGCCGCTTGTAGATCTTCAGCACTCGAACTCTGTTCGCGTCATCGATGGCCGTGTACTGGTAGCGCCGTACAGGCGATCCCTTCTTTCGCTTCAGCGTGAGGAACTTCACGTCTACCTGCACATGGTGGCCAGGAACCTGCTTTTGGTAGCGATGTGTATGCACGGCACGTCGGCCGACTCGGTTCGGAAGCCGGCCATGCCATGGATGGCGCTTGCAGACCCGATAGATTGTGGCATCAGAGGTCTTGGTGTGGTGCAGGACCTTTTCAACGACCTCATTAGGTGTCTTGTTGGGGTGCTTGTGAGGACAGCAGCGTTGGCTTTTCAGCCCCTCGTCACCGAGTTCGCGATATCGGTCTCGCCATTCATAGAACGAGGGTCTTGCCACCCCGAAGTGCAGGCAAGCCTTGTTGATGTTCCCGATCCGTTCTGCATACTCGAGAACCCTCTTCTTGCGATGAATTATCGTTGGTCATTTGGACCTCCTTGGTCATCATCTCCACAGATGATGGCAGGATGTCAGGCTCGATCTGTAATTTCACATACGGGCGAAGCCCACGCGCGCTCCGACGCCATGCGTTCTCTAATTGTTTGTCTAGATTGACAATCTATTATAAATTGTCATAATCGACAAACAACGAACCGGCTATCCCGGATTGGAGATCGTATGGCGCGGCCGTCGAAAGTCGAAGAACGCAGAGAGCAGATCCTGGATGCCTTCGAGCGCTGCGTCGTCCGGACTGGACTCCAGGGCATCACGAT
>QNFC01000286.1 GCA_003645395.1 Gammaproteobacteria bacterium | reverse complement strand
GGTGTGCGCAAGGGAGACCGGGTAGCGTTGATGTTGTTGCCATCGGCAAATCATCCGTTGGCGCTGTTTGGCGCTATTGAATTAGGCGCGATTCCGGTGGCAATACATATTCGTGAATCTGACAACACGGTTCTGGAATTGCTCGACCGATTGTCGCCCAGGGTGCTTGTTTGCGACGTTTCGATGGAAGCTCGTGTACAGACGTTAATGCAGCAGACCAACCTGATTACCGGGCTGGTCAGGGCGACATCGGGAACCAGTAGCCGCGAAGATGTTGCCGCTGGCAATGCACCGTTAATCCCCGACGATCTTGATAACTACCGAATGGATTTCGAGCCGATGCCTATCGAGGCAGACGACATCGCCCTGATCGCGCTTAGCTCTGGCACCACCGGCGTGCCCAAAGGCGTGGTGCATAGTCATCGTGGTTTGCTGCACGGTGCTCGCGGAGCGGTAGGTCTGTACGGGGCTACGCCATCAACACGGTCACTAAATATATTGACGACCTCGTTCATGGCCTGGGTGAATGTCTCTTTTCCCATATTTAATGTTGGTGGTACTAATGTGTTTGCCAGCGGTTTTAATCCCCAGGAATACCTGAAAACTGCGGCCCGTGAATGCTGTTCGGTTCTGTTTCTGATTCCGACTATGTGGCGAATGGTGTTACGCCAGGACCTGACCGATGTCGATCTAAGTAATGTTAAGCGAGTGATGTTTGCCGGTGAGGTAATGGACTTAAAAACATTGCAGCTGCTGCGCGAGAAAATTACGCCAAATGTTTACAACTGCTATGGAACAACGGAAACCGGGACCTCGGCCGGCACCATGATGTTTCCGGAAGATCTGCAGCGTGTCGAAAAACTACGCAGTATCGGCAGGCCACTGGCAAATTCTGAGGTGCGGGTGATCAAGATCGGCGGCACGGCAGAAGATGAAGTTCCAGTTGGCGAGGAAGGCGAGATTATTGTTAAAGGCCCATCGCGAGCAATCACTTTCTGGAACGATCCGGTGAAAGCTCGTCAGGTATTTGAAGGGCCCTGGTGGCATTCTGGCGATCTTGGCTCGCTTGATGAAGAGAACTTTCTCTATATTGATGGCCGTATCGACGACATGATTATCTCCGGCGGTATCAACATGATGCCGTCAACAATCGAGGATGCGCTGCTCAGTCACCCTGGCATCAGCGAAGCGTGTGTGATCGGGGTGCCCGATAAAGAGTGGGGTCAGCGAGTGGCGGCCTATCTAGTGTGCTCAGAAGATGCCCTGACTATTGAAGCCCTCGACAACTACGTGCTGGAGTCGTCGCTGTCGCACTACCTGCGCCCGCGGCACTACGAGTTTGTCGATGATTTGCCCAAGGGTAATGGCGGCAAAATCGACCGCCGTGCATTAAAACAGCAGGTGTTGACCGCGTCGACTTAGGGGCATACCCCTTTCGGTTTTCAAAAATCCGCTGCTGATGGACGAGTCAGGGGTTAAAAGCAGGAGGCCGGTATGAATCCCCGAATAAGCATGATTACGTTAGGTGTTAGCGATTTAGAGCGAGCGGTGAAATTCTATAAAGAAGGCCTGGGTTTTCCTCAAATGGAATCGCCTCCGGAAGTTGCTTTCTTTACGCTCAATGGCAGTTGGTTGGGGTTGTTTGGTCGGGAGGCGTTGGCAGCTGATGCCTCAGTTTCACCAGTGGGCACCGGGTTTAACGGCTTCGCTCTTGCTCATAACGTGGCATCGAAATCGGAAGTAAATCAGACGCTTGAACAAGCGTTGTCCGCTGGCGCTACGCTTTGTAAGCCAGCGCAGGAAACTGCATGGGGCGGATATTCAGGCTATTTCAAAGACCCCGACGGTCATCTGTGGGAAATAGCTTTTAATCCACTTTTCTGGGTCGGTCCTGAAGATAGTTAGTGGCTGTTTCCCCGAGTCATGGCCGGGTTGCAGGTCTACTCTGCTAACCAGTCGGGCCAGCCGGCCCGCAAGTTGGCCTGGCGCGCCAGCTGTTGCTCCGCCGGGGTGGCATATTCATTATCCCAGCGTTCCAGGTGCGGCTGAATGCGCTGTGCCCATAGCGATGGGAAAAACGCGGTGATACCCCAGCTGAGTATGTTGTGCATTTGCGGTGCTTCAGTATGCGGTACCAGCTTGTAATAGGGCGCATCCGGGTCGTTGTGGTGGTCGATGTGGTTGGTGATCTCCACGCCGAGAATACGGATGATCCACGAAAGGTGATTCCAGGTGTGGTGGTTCTGATTAGGGCTATCGGGAACTCGCAGCAGTCCGTAGTGCTGGACGTAGTTCAGCGCTTCGCCAAGAAACCGTGAAATAACCATGATGCCCGCCAATACCAGGGTGCCAGTGAGCCCGGCGATCAGATACATGCCGACCAGCATGGCTACTACGAAGGCACTGCCGAGTAATATTCTGCTGCGGGGGTCAACAAACGCCCCGACTTTGCCGAACCGCTGTTGTTCGTGGAGCACCACATCTCGGGTCGCGCCCTGCAGGCAACGCCAGACGAAGGCATAAACCGATTCGCCACGCCGACCCGTATCGGGATCATCGAGGGTATCAAAATGAATATGGTGGCTGGCGACGTGGCCCACGTCCCGGTTGGGTGAGCCGATAATTGAAAACAGGATGTTGCCGCAGCGGCGTGGCAACCAGGTCTTCTTGTGCATCAGTTCGTGGGCAATGCCGGCGTTGGGCACCAGATTAAGTAGCACAATGGTGGCTACCGCACCGGTCCAGCCAAGAATTTCGCCAACTCCCTGCAGCCCGTAACCCTGGCTCGCTCGCCAGAAAAAAAATCCGTATAGCACCACCATCAGCACCGTGTGCAGATAAAGCACCAGATCGGCGGCAACAGGGTGGTTGACGGTGCGAGGTCGGTCATCGATGCCGGCGAAGCTGTCGATAAATAGCACGGTGAAAAACGTGCTGAACCCGAGCCAGCTCCAGAGCCCTCCCATGGCGATGCCGACAATGCCAAGCAGCACGACAGCGCTACACAGGTAATAGCGTAGATAATCCATGATTGCATTCCTCTCCAGGGCAAGATGGTTTGAGCGGTCGACATGCTAACGGAGTAATGCCCTGGTGTCATCGACAGGGGTGTTATCGAAACGGGGTGCGATCGGCGGAGGATACTGGGTTGCGGGAGAGGATTGAGTGACGGTTCGGGCGTCAAGCCCCCGAACCGTCACGACTTACTACAGCAAGCTTGCTTGCCTATTTTGCGAATTTTTTAAAATCAGGGGTCCGCTTTTCATTTAAAGCAGTGACTCCTTCGCGTGATTCATC
>QNFC01000285.1 GCA_003645395.1 Gammaproteobacteria bacterium | reverse complement strand
GTTACCCAAACCCTTATCGCCGATGGCGACAGCTTTAAAATTCGTAGCAAACGGGTGATGTTAGATCTGCACGCGCTACGTCCGCAGGGTCAGGTGAGCATTATTTTGTAGATAAAAGCACTGCCCCCCGGGTAAAAAGGCGGGGCGGGGTAACTGGAGGAATAGCTAACAATGATTCGTTATTTAAAACTTGGCTACGTGGCACTGGGTGTCACCGACCTGGATAAATCAGTACCATTTTATCGAGACGTGGTCGGGCTACAGCTCAACGAGCAGGCCGACGATGGCACCGCTTTTTTATCCTGCAGCGATGATCACCACAATATCATTCTGTATCAGTCCGACACACCTGGACTAAAACGGGTGGGGTGGGAAATTGAAGACGAAAGTCAGTTTGAGGTGGCAATTGCCCACCTCAAAGGCGCCGGTCTAACCCTTACCGATGTCTCGCCAGATGAATGTCGTGCCGGATTTCAGCAGCGCACCATCCGTTTTCAGGAACCCACTACCGGTCTCTGCCTCGAGCTGTTTTGCCATCAGTTAAAGCGCGGTGCAAGTTACAAGCCTACCGTCGCCAAAATTGCCCGCCTGGGCCATGTTGTCGTTTCTTTTGAAGAGTGGGCGACCGCGCTACAGTTCTTTAAAGAAACGATGAACTTTCGCGTCTCCGATGGTCTGGACGGATTTATTGCGTTCATGCGCTGCTTTCCTAATCCCTATCATCACACCTTTGGTTGCGGTAATGCGCTGCCGCGGGGCGGTAGCAACGGCCTTAACCACATTAATTTTATGGTTACCGATATGGATGACATCGGCAGCGCTATCTATCGTATGGAACGGTTAGGCGTGCCGGTGGTATTCGGCCCTGGGCGACACCCACCGTCGGGTAGTATCTTTTTCTATTTTCTCGACCCCGACGGCATGACCGTCGAGTACAGCTTCGGCATGGAGGAGTTTCCCGAGGTCGGTTCACGTAAACCGCGCATTCTGGAAGCACGGCCCGATTCGCTGGATTTCTGGGGGGCCAAACCCGCTGACCAGTTCGCCTCCACCGGTGCAATTCTTGATGCCGCCCCGCAGCTGATCGGTGCCGAGCTGTGAGTCGTCCACAGACACTGGTGGGGCGCAGCGCTATCGTTACCGGCGCAGCCCAGGGTATTGGTAAAGCCATTGCCAATGATTTAGCTCGCCACGGTGCGAATGTGCTGATTGCCGATATGGATGGTGACAAGGCAACGGCAACGGCGACGGCCATCGCCGCCGAGTGGGGCGTTAAAACCACTGTCAGCATTGGCGATCTCTGTACGGAAGATACCAACCAGGCAATGTTGGCCGCGGCCCTGGCCGCATTTGGAAAAGTCGATATTCTGGTCAATAACGCCGGTGGCGGGGTGATTAAAAACTTCCTTGAGCACACGCCAGAAACACTTAAAACCACCATTGATCGCAATCTCTGGACGGTGATCTGGGGCTGTCGCAGCGTGCTACCCACCCTGCTAGAGCAAGGCTACGGCCGCATTGTCAGCATCGGTGCCGATTCCGTGCGTAATGGGCTATGGCAGCACGCCGCTTATAACGCTGCGAAGGGTGGGGTCCACGGCATAACCACTGGCCTGGCGCGGGAATTTGCCCAGAGCGGCGTCACCTTTAACTCGGTGGCCCCCTGCGCGGTGCGCACTGAACAGGTGGATGAGTTGATGAAATCCTATCCGGAAGCTTTCGAAAAATTCATCAGCGTAATCCCCATGGCTCGGCCGGGTGAGATGGACGAGGTGGCTTCAATGGTCTCCTATCTCGTCGGTGAAGAAGCGTCTTTTGTTACCGGCCAGACTATCAGCGTGAATGGTGGTAGCACGATGCTTTAAGAGTTTTTCTTTATCCTTTGTTTTTAAATGGAAAACCTACGGAAAGCTACAATGATTATCGATGTTCACACCCACATTATTCCTGAACAGTTTCCCGACTACCTGGGTAGTCATCAGGAACAGCGCTGGCCCGCCATGTGCGCCTGTGAAACCGCCGGTCACAAGGCGGTGACCATTGCTGGCAAGACCTTTCGCGAAGTGACTACCAGTTCCTGGGATGCGGCGCTGCGCCTGGCGGATATGGATAAAGAGGGCGTAACCAAACAGGCGCTGTCGCCTATGCCGGAACTGCTTTCTTACTGGTTTAGCCCGGAAGACGGTCTGACCATGGCTCGCTATACCAACGAGACCATCGCGGGCATGGTGGCCACTGATCCCGACCGGTTCTTTGGTCTTGGCATGGTGCCACTGCAAGATCCTGAGCTCGCGGCGAAAGAGATGGGGACTCTGAAAAAGGATTACGGTCTGCAAGGAATTGAGGTTGGTAGCAACATCAACGGCACTCCGATTGGTGACCCGAAATTCGAGCCGATTTTTGCGGCGGCAGTAGAGCATGATCTAGCTATATTTGTTCACGCTCTGCATCCTGCCGGGATGGATCGAGTCGTTGGCCCACCGATCATGGCAGCGCTGGTGGCGTTCCCGAATGAAAACGCTTTTGCCGTAGCGTCGGTCATCAGTGGCGGATTGCTCGACAAATACCCCGATGTCCGCATTGGTTTCAGCCACTGCGGTGGTAGTTTTGGTCTGGTGCTGCCGCGGATGATGCACGGCTGGCAGGGTCTGGGCGATAAACTGCTGCCCAAATCCCCCCTTGAATATGCCCGCACCCTTTATTACGACACCCTGGTTTACGATCTGCCGACCCTTAATCACCTGCGCGAGCTGTTTGGTGACAGCCAGCTGATGGTGGGGTCTGATTACCCATTTGTTATTCGTGAGCGCAGTCCCGGTCACTGGTTGGGTGATCTTGGTCTGAGCCCCGATCAACATCGGCAGCTGAGCCACGGCAATGCTGAACGCTTTCTTGGGGTTAGTTAAGGAGGGTAATAGCTAAGCCGTTATTACCAGCATGAAATCACCTGTTAACTTCATTGTTGGTCTGTTAGTGGGCGCGGTCTGCGCTTTCTGGGTCGCGCAAAGCTATTTTTATCAGGGGGGTGAGCTGCGGCTCATTCCTTCGTTGCGCCTGGCTGACGGTGGGGTCTACGCTGGTGATACCGACGCCGATGGTTTGCTTAGCGGCAGTGGCCGTGTCGACTGGGCCAACGGCAGCTATTACGTTGGTGAATTTCGACACGGACAGTTTTACGGTCAGGGCAAATATGTCGGCACTACCGGTTTCTCTGCCGAGGGCGCGTTCGTGGATGGGCAGCTAACCGGGGTGGGGCGCACAGAGTATCTCGATGGAACCCACTATGCAGGCGAATTTCAGCATGACCTGATGCACGGTCGCG
>QNFC01000284.1 GCA_003645395.1 Gammaproteobacteria bacterium | reverse complement strand
GCACGATATCGATCATCGCCTGATCCCCATCCGCCGGCTACCAACCAACGGCATGGTAGAACGCTTCAACGGCAGAATCGCCGAGGTACTGGCCACGACCCGGTTCAAAAGTGCAGAGGACTTATTCCAAACCCTCAATCGCTATGTCTATTTTTATAATCACCACATCCCTCAGCAGTCGCTGGGGCATCAAGCACCTGTTCAGGCATTTAAGGAATGGCAAGTGAGACAACCCGAATTACTAAATCGTAACGTTATTAATCATTCGGGATCCGACACTTAGTCGTATTAGGAAGAACCTGTCTAAAACGGCTGAAGCTTGTTGACGAGGATTATTTTAAAACTCCCGTAAAATCAACGTATTGGCATTGATCATTCGTTGCCCTTCAGATCAAATTCACCCAACAAAGTCCATAGCCAGAAATCTAGCGCACCGGAGGCCGCCCTGATATGCCTCTTAGCCGATGGGCCATTTTCGCAGCTAAGCAGCACTGGCCGGGCGATGCTCCTAAGATTGTCGGCATGTTTGGTAACGGCTGCTACTCAACGGCGTTAGCAAAATTTTTTGCAATAACCCCTAACGCTGTCACTCTGTGACAGATAATAGGCAGCCCGACTGGACGATTCAACACACATTTCAGGAGCTCCAAACTGATGGCCCTAGAAACTGACCTTTTAGAACGCAGTGACTCGCGGTGTGAGCTGTGTGGCGGCGCGGATGGGTTAGCTGCCTACGCGGTGCCGCCGGAGCCTGCTGGCAGTATTGATGGCTCTGTTTTGCTGTGTGAGGTTTGTATTGACCAGATCGATAATGCATCACGGCGTGATGGGTATCACTGGCGTTGTTTGAGTGACTGCATGTGGAGTCCGGTGCCGGCAGTGCAGGTGATGGCCTGGCGGATGCTAAAGCAGTTAAGTGCTGAGGCCTGGGCGCAGGATTTGCTGGATACGTTCTATCTGGATGATGCTACTCAGGCGTGGGCGGAGGCGACTGGGTTGGCCGAGGTTGACGGCGGGGATGAGGACGTGCAGCACCTGGATAGTAACGGTGCACACCTGGCGGCCGGCGATACGGTGACGTTGATTAAAGATTTAAATGTGAAGGGCGCGGGTTTTATAGCCAAGCGGGGCACGGCGGTGCGCAATATTTCGTTGGTGGCGGACAACGCTAAACAGGTTGAAGGTCGGGTGAATGGTCAGCAGATTGTGCTGTTGACTGAGTTCGTGAAGAAGTCGGGGTAGCCGGGGCGGTTTCTGTTTGTTGGGCAGTGTTAGTTTTTTTGCGGGTTGACTGCCGGTGAGGATCAGGAATCTTCCGCCGAGTCGACCACACTGGATTCGTGCTCGGCGCGGATTCGCAGGCGGGCGATGATTCGATCGACAAACTCGAGTTTTTCGGCGACCACGTCGTTGATGACGAAGGGGTAGGCGTCGCCCCGGCCGACGCTTCGATTGAGTTCGTTGAGGGTGATACTCAATCCACGCCAGATGTGGATGCGTTTGGTCACCGGCATTTCCGATGGCCACTCGTCGATGATCTGCTGGGCGGCGGCAGTCTCCATGGCGTCGTAAATATGCAGGTAGTGGCCCCAGGATTCGGCCCAGTCTTCGGTGGGATGACTGCTGGCATAGGCGCTGATGTAATGCTTGCGCCACTGCTTGTCCGGGCCATCGCGGTAGTACTCTTTTAATGCTTCGGCGTAGTCTCTGGATTCGTCGCCAAACTGGCGAGCAAAGTCGGCGCGGGTGTCGTCGTCTGGGTTGAGCCTGTCCCAGTAATAGTGGCCGGATTCGTGGCGCATGTGGCCGAGTACGGTACGGTAGCGCTGGTTGAGTTCAGTACGCACGGTGATGCGGGCGATGTCGTCTGCTTCAAGAGGATTAACAGTAATCACGCCGTTGAGGTGGCCGGTAGAAATAAAGCTTTCGCCATAAGTGGGCTGGCTGCGGCCATCGTCGACAAAATCCATCAACAAGCCATTTTCCGGGTCTTGCCAGCCGTTGGTGAGTGGCAGTTCCAGGCGCATCAGGGTGAAAAAAAGTCGTTTTTTGCCTTCTTCGAGTCGCTGCCAGCGGCGATCGTTTTCGGGCAGTGACTGGTTGGGGATGGTGCGATTGAACTGGCAGGCAAAGCAGAGACTGTGGTCGTGGTCCTCAGCGGGTAGTAACCAGTTGCAGACATCAAAACTGACGCCGTTGTCGCAGAACTTAAAACGGTCGCCGCCGCTGTCGTGGTACTCGCCGTTGTTGGCGGGTGTCAGCGAGAGTATCTCCATGCTGTCTGGGTCAAAGCCGAGACGGGCATCGCAGTTTACGCACTGGTGATTCTCAAAAAACACCTGGGTGCCACAGCCGCACTGAAATCTTTTCATGATGTTTCTGGCCGAAACCAGGCGGCGGTGATGGTGCCGCTGAGCTGGTTGAGTGCCAGTTGAAAGTCGTCGATAAACTGGTGAATCTCTTTAAGGGAGAGTTCATGAGCCTCGAAACGGGAGAGCTTTTGGTGAGTACGGTCGAGCAGTGCAATCACCTCTTCGGCGTTTCGTAATGGGGTTAGCTCTTCGCGAATACCGCGTAAACAGAACTGCAGCGAACGCGGAAACTGGCTGGCGCTAAACATGAAGTCAATCACCGGCGCAGCTTCGAGCTGCGGGCCGATGGCGCGCCGGTAAGCGCCCATGGCCGACAGTGCCTGCAGCAGATAGCCCCAAAGCAGCGGATCGATCGCCGCATCTGGAGTTTGACGGGTAAGGATGGCGCCGGTGCCCACGTCAATCACCCGGGTGGTCATGTCTGAGCGCTCAATGAGATGACCAAGCTTGATAAATCGATAGGCGTGGTCGCGGGAGAGGGTGGTTAACACCAGGCCGTTGATCATCTGGCAGCGGGTGATGATCTGCTCCAGGAAGGCGTAGCGGTTACGCCGGCCGACGGATTTTTCGGCCATCTCTTCGCTGTACAGGTAGAGTTCGTTAACGTGTTCCCAGGCTTCTGCCGGCAGTTGGTCGCGGGTGGTGCGCACGTTTTCTCTGGCCGCCTTAATAGCAAAGCGAATGCTGGCGGGGTTTTCTTCGTTGGCAATTAAAAACCGGAGCACGTTCTGTTCGTTATAAACGCGGTGATGGGCGTTGAACTGCTCGTCACCGTCCATGATGTGCACCAGCGTATCCCAGCCCGGGGAGGTGCCGACGGGGATATCCATAATCAGGTGGGCGTAGGCGGAGGTGAGCCGGGCGGTGTCTTCCGCGCGTTCAAGGTAGCGGGCCATCCAGTACAGGCGCTCGGCCACTCTTGAAAGCATGGTCATGAGACGATCCAGGTATCTT
>QNFC01000283.1 GCA_003645395.1 Gammaproteobacteria bacterium | reverse complement strand
TAATAATGACTTGCCGGTGATCGCGCGGCACGGTGACGCTGGTAAAAATATTTATGTCCGACTCCAAACGCCTGTTCAAATCCCTCGGCTCCGTGAGTGGTGTCACCATGCTGTCGCGGGTGCTCGGTTATTTGCGCGACATGATCATTGCCGCCGTATTTGGTGCAGGTGCTGCAACGGACGTTTTCTTTGTTGCCTTTCGCATACCCAACTTCTTGCGACGGCTATTCGGCGAGGGAGCGTTTTCGCAGGCATTTGTGCCGGTATTGAGCGAATACCAACAAACTCGCCAGGCCGACGTTAAAGATCTGATTGATCACGTCGTCGGTGTGCTGTTTATAAGTCTGATAGTGGTGACGGTTGTCGCCATGCTCGCCGCTCCCTGGTTAGTGTTGTTAATTGCGCCGGGTTTTTCAGCTGAGCCTGACAAGCTGCTGCTGGCAACACAATTGTTGCGAATTACCTTTCCCTACCTGTTGTTTATTTCGTTGACCGCGGCGGCGATGGCTATTTTAAATAGCCGTGGCTATTTTGCTGCGCCGGCGTTCTCACCCGTGTTGTTAAACCTGTCGATGATTCTCAGCGCAGTCCTGTTCGCGGGCAATTTTGATCAGCCGATTACCGCGCTCGCCTGGGGAGTCTTTGCGGGGGGCATCGCCCAGCTACTTTGGCAAGTGCCGTTTTTAATGCGCCTGCGTTTGTTGCCCCGGATAAGGTTTGGTTGGGGTCATAGCGGGACGAAACGTGTGCTGATACTCATGGTACCGACGCTGTTTGGCGCAGGGGTGGCACAAATTAATTTGCTCTTTGATACATTTTTAGCTTCCTTTTTGCAATCCGGCAGCATCTCCTGGCTTTACTACTCAGATCGGCTACTGGAGTTTCCATTGGGAGTGTTCGCGATTGCGTTGGCAACGATTATGTTGCCAGACCTTTCCCGGCGGCACGCCCTGAAAGACGTGGACGGTTTTCAGGGCATGCTTGACTGGGGAACTCGGCTAGCCCTGTTGATCGGATTGCCTGCTGCTGCTGCGCTCGCGGTGCTGGCAACGCCATTAATCAGCACGTTGTTTCAATATGGGGAGTTTGATGCCAGAGCGGTGCAGGGCGCCACCCTGAGCCTTTGGGCCTATGCACCGGGCTTGCTGGGGGCAATGCTGGTGAAAATTTTCGCCCCTGGGTTTTTTGCGCGGCAAAATACGCGGGCACCGGTGCGTATCGGCATTATCGCTTTGACGACCAATATGGTGTTTAACCTGATACTGATCGTTCCTCTACAGCACGCCGGGTTAGCCCTTGCGACATCGATGTCTGCATTTTTACATGCCGGGTTGTTATATCGGGGTTTGCGGAGTGAGGGCGTTTTCAAGGTGAGTCGTCACAGCGTGCGTTTGGTTTTCAAGGCAATTCTGGCCACAATATTGATGGCGGTTTGGCTGTTCTGGTTGGCTGGGCTGACTGATTGGCTGATAAGTGATGGTCTGCAAAAAAGTGGCGCGCTTCTGCTCTGTGTGGTCAGTGGGACGTTGGTATACGCAGGGGCGCTTTTCCTGTGCGGCGTGCGTCACCATGATTTAAAGACTGTTGGTGGTTCGCGCCACGTAGAAATTTAGATGACCCTTGAAGAGCTGGGGCGGTTTTAATGGTCATTTTTCACGCGACCGACATAGACCGCTGGGGGCCCAATTGACTAGAATTAGCGCCTATTTTTTGCACGGTTTTTCCTTTGATATTACCTACTAATATTTTCTCTTTTTTCAGCCGAGACTCCTTATGCAGCTGATTCGCGGGTTACATAACCTGCGTCCGTTAACCGATGGTTGCGTTGCCACCATCGGTAATTTCGATGGCGTGCATTTAGGTCATCAGGTTATTTTCAGGCAACTCGCGGAACAGGGCAGGCGACTCAACTTGCCAGTCGGCGTGGTGTTTTTTGAGCCGCAACCGGCCGAGTACTTTGCCCCCGGCAGAGCCGAACCAAGAATTTCACGGCTGCGAGAAAAATTGTCGCTAATGGCCCAGTTACCGGTAGATTTTGCTTTTTGTTTGCGGTTTGATGCGCAGCTTGCTGCGATGAGCCCGGATGGCTTCGTCAGCCGTGTATTGGTGAAAGGCATCGGTGTCCGTTATCTGGTCGTTGGCCCGGATTTTCGATTTGGTTATCAACGCTCAGGCGATTACGCTTTTCTGCAAAATTATGGCCAGCAGCACGATTTTTCGGTTGTCGCCGTTGAACGTTATGACGTGGGCGGCGAGCGCGTCAGCAGTACCCGTATTCGGCGGGCATTGAGCGCAGGTGATTTTACAGAGGTGGCCAGTTTGCTGGGCCGTCCCTATACCATCGCTGGCCGCGTGGCGAGAGGAGACCAAATTGGCCGGACTATTGGTTTTCCCACCGCCAATATTGGGGTGTTGCGCCGGGCGATCTGTCTGCGTGGTGTTTATGCCGTGCGCGTAACCGGCGCAGGTTTGCAGCGGCACGAGGCCGTGGCTAATCTCGGCTTAAGGCCCACAGTCGATGGCCAGCGCCAGGTGCTTGAGGTCCATTTGCTGGATTACGCCGGTGACCTTTATGGTGCTCGGCTAGAGGTGGAGTTCTGTTACTGGTTGCGCGAAGAGCAAAAATTTTCTTCTCTCGACGCACTTAAGGCGCAGATTAAAGCCGATGAACGGCGTGCAAGAGAATGGTTTAATAAAAATTGACGCAACTGTCCCAAACTGGGTAACCGACCGTAAATCAGAAACAATTTTGAGACTGGCATGAGTGACTACAAAGATACGCTGAACCTACCGCAGACTGATTTTCCAATGCGCGGTAATTTGCCAGCCCGAGAGCCAAAAACGGCTGCTTACTGGCAGGAAAATCAGGTTTACCAGCGGTTGCGCGAAACCCGCGCCGGACAGCCGCGATACGTACTCCATGACGGCCCGCCCTACGCCAATGGCGATATTCATATCGGCCATGCGGTTAATAAAATACTCAAAGACATTATTGTTAAATCCCGTAGCCTTGATGGGTTTGATGCGCCTTACGTGCCTGGCTGGGATTGTCACGGCTTGCCGATTGAACTGGTTGTCGAAAAGCGGATTGGTAAGGCCGGCAAAGAGGTTACGCCTGCCGAGTTTCGTAAGGCCTGTCGCGTGTACGCCCAGGAGCAAGTCGACGGCCAGAGCGAAGATTTCCAACGTCTTGGGGTATTCGGGGAATGGGACGATCCCTATCTGACCATGGCCTACAAGACCGAGGCGAATATCATTCGCGCGCTCGGCAAAGTACTTGAGAAAGGGCATATTTATCAGGGCGTAAAGCCGGTCCACTGGTGTCT
>QNFC01000282.1 GCA_003645395.1 Gammaproteobacteria bacterium | reverse complement strand
GTGGTGGAAGGCACCACCTGGAGCGCGGTTGATATGGGCGTTAGCTGTATCGTTATCGAAGATTGTGTCTGCGCGGGTGATGAGGCCTCTCACAAAGCGGCTATTGATACTTCGCTGACCTACCTGGCTGATATCTGCTCCACCGACGAGTTCGTCGCTGCGATTAGTTAAGTTATAGCGCAGTTCTGATATGAGAACCCGATCGGGTTGTTGGTTTTAGCCGACAATCCGGTCGGGTTTTTTATTGCACAAGAAACATGAACAGAGGAGCTTCAAAATGAGCTATCCAAAACATGTCATGGGATTGGATATTCCCACCCCGGAGCCACCTGATGAATTCGTTGTCGAGGCATCAAAGGTCGCCGAGGGGAAAATGGGTTTTATCCCCAATATCCTCAAAGGCTATGCCCACGTGCCGCAGCGGCTAAAGAACTTTTTTGCTACCCGTGACGAGCTGATGGTGAGCGAATCCGGTCTGAGCCCGCTGGAGCGGGAGATGATCGCGGTGGTGGTCTCTGCCCATAACAGCTGCTTTTATTGCTTAACTTCTCACGGTTCAAAAGTACGCCAGCTCTCCGGCGACCCGACTTTGAGCGAACGGTTGAGCATGAACTACCGTCACGCAGGGTTGGATGATCGGGTGCGGGCGATGCTGGATTTTGCCGTGGCCCTGACGGTCGCCCCCCAATACATCGGCGATGATGACCGCGCGGCCCTGCGCGAAGCCGGTTTTTCAGAAGAAGATATCTGGGACATTATCGAAGTGACGGCGTTTTTTAACATGACCAACCGCCTGGCTGCCGGCACCGAGATGATTCCTAATGAGGAGTACCACAGTCTGGCACGGTGATTTTTCTGGTTACACTTGTTTCGTGGCTGGTACTCATCCTTTCCCGCTGACGGGAAAGGATGAGGGATTGCACAGACTTTTTATACCGTCTTCACTCTAGAGCGGCAAAGCTAAGTTCAATATCGAAAGTACCCATGTAGTATTGGATCGCAGAGAGTTATCCGATTAACTTAACGCTTCTAAATAGCTGCTAAATACCCAACCATCAATCAGGCCATCACCCCCCAGGTCCACCTGGGCCCATTCATTTTGCCGTGGCCAAACAGTAACCACTGTGTCGGCGGGTAAGGTCTCGATGATGCCAAAATCAAGTCCCGGGCCACCGCGCATCTGCAGACCGGATCGCGCGGTCACCCGAAAGTGGTTCTCTGTATCTGCGAGTTCTACCTGTTGTGGCATGTGTTCATCTAGCTCGGCTGGAGCCGGGCCGTCGGGCGCGAGCCACAGTTCGCTTTCCGCAGCCCGGCGGCGGACCAGACCTCTGAGAGTTCTTTTTTTATCGGTTGAGGGATCCCTGGCTTTTACCCAGCGTGCCAATTCGGAAGGAGCGGCATCGTAATCACCGTGGTTGAGCTTTTTAAGTAGCGTGCTCATCCCCAGGTTACCTGCCCCGCAATTAAAGGCAAAACTCGCCAGTGCGGCGAATTGATTATCCGACAAAGGCACATTGACCAGACGTTCCACGCTGGCGCAGGCGGATTGCAGGTCGGCGCGTAGCAGTGCCTCCGCAGTTGATTTATCGATGCATTGATCCTTAACTACATCTCCAGTGTGGCCGTAGCCGATGGTGAGTACTCCGGCAGGGCAGATATAAGCATCAGCAAAAAACCCTTCAAAACTCTTTACCAGATCGATACCAGCTTGATTGATTTCGCGAGTCACGGCGGTCTCCTTTATAAATGCACAGTTTTCGCTCAGTTAGACAGCTTAGTTAGCGATGCCTAATGAACTCGAATCCCCTCCAGGAGATTGGTAAAAAGACTAATTTTATTTTCAACAAAATACCAGCTCATATTTGAACCGTTAGAATTCCCTTTCGTAATTGGTGCCTCCGCGCCGGCAGCGATATCCGGTTTATACCCTTTGATAAAAATATGGGCAGCGTGTGTGAGTTCCTTTCTAGGTGCGAAGAGCACCCGCGGTACTCCAGTTAGTAGCGCAGGTTTCTACGCCTTCCCATTTACAAGCTAAGTTGCTCACAGGCCAGCCGTCGGGGGTATCGACAAAATGGAGGGCCCGGGTCTTTTCATTAATTGCCGGTGGCGGTGAGGCTGTTGCGGTACTTTCACTTTACCTGAAGATTTTGGTGCTTCCGCCGCAGCTGCAGCGCTAATGCGAGAAATTTGATTGGCTGGATAGGGCGCGGCGAGAGATCAGGTTCTGTCGAAATCACACACGGTTAACAATGGGGCTGACTTTACTGTCGATTTATCGCAATCCACGACGAAACTTCTGCATGGCTTCACTCCAGGAGCAGGCGCAATAGTAGTCTGGCAAACGATTTGCGGGAGTTGGGATCGGTGCCCGCCAATAACCCCGCCAGCAGTGCGAGCAGCATTGCCCGCCGGGGCTCGATTGGGGCCAGTGCTGCCGATTGTGCTTCGGCAGCTGTTGCGCGTAGGTTTGCCTTCGCCTCGGTGATGTTCATCGACCGAAGCGTAAGGCGATGAACAACAGAATTGCCGCCAGGGCAAACGCCAGTCCGCCCGTTGTGAGCGCCGCCAGCGGGGGTTCCAGCATTGTGCTGAGGTAGAGATAGCCACTCCACAGAGACAGACCAAAACCACCGATGCTGAGGATAACTGCGATCACGACGAGCCCAAGTCCCATGCCAGTGCGGATCAGTGATTGCCGGAATGCGCGACCTTCTGCCTCAAGTAGTTCAAGGAGTGCAATCGCCAGTTCGGCGAGGGTGTTCATCGACGGCTGCGACCAAAGAGCCGGGAGATCAACAAGCCGGTGGTAAAGGCGACCAGGAGACTAGCGGTTGGGTAACGTTTGGAGGCCTCGTCGAGCTCATGCAATGCTAGCCTGGCCACGCCCGCGGTCTTCTCCAAATCGCGCTCTAGTCTGCTGCTTGACGGCTGTGCGTCCTCGGCATTCTCGGTGTCGTTCGAGTAATTCGCAGCCGTATCAATGAGCTCGGAAAATTCGCCGCGAAGTGCTGCTAACTCGTTTTCGAGGGCATCGATCTTTCGATGTAGATGTTCGTCAATCATGATTCCTCCGACGGTTTAGTGTTGTACGAATAGTATAAACAGGGATGGAGCATCGTAGGTGAGGTCTTAGGGGCAGGTTTAACTCTCCAACATTTTGATCAACCCCAAGTTTTTCTGACCTGTTTTGCAGGTGGGTAGTTAGACTAGATATCAGACTGGGTAAATGATGTACCGGGGCGGTACCGCGGTATCCATGATTCCGGTTTTCGATTTGAATTTGAACACGCCTTGCTCTTCGACGATAACGTCGTCGTAGCGACC
>QNFC01000281.1 GCA_003645395.1 Gammaproteobacteria bacterium | reverse complement strand
TTATATTGGACCAGATAGTGCTGAGGTGTTTACCCCAGCATCGGCGCAATAACTAACGACACAATCGCCATCACGTTGATGAGGATGTTCATTGATGGGCCGGAGGTGTCTTTGAAGGGGTCGCCAACGGTGTCCCCGACCACACAAGCAGTGTGAACGTCGGAACCCTTGCCGCCAAAGTTGCCTTTTTCGACATGCTTTTTAGCATTGTCCCAGGCGCCGCCGGCGTTGGCCATCATCAGTGCTAGCAATACGCAACCGAGCAGCGCGCCGCCGAGCATGCCACCGAGGGCGTCGGGGCCAATGCCGAAACCGACCACTACGGGGGCGGTGATTGCCAGAGCTCCGGGCAGGATCATTTTCTTCAGTGCCGCAGAGGTGGCGATGTCCACGCATTTGGCGGTATCGGGCTTGGCGGTACCCTCCATCAGTCCGGGAATCTCTTTGAACTGGCGGCGGATTTCGCGAATCATCGCAAAGGCTGCATCACCCACGGCCGTCATGGTCAGGGAAGCCACCAGGAACGGGAATATGCCGCCCAGGAACAGACCGACCAGCACACGCGGTTCGTTGAGGTTGAGGGCAAAGTCTGGAATGCGCTGGGAGACGTCCTGCACGAATGCAGAAATGATGGCCAGTGCTGCAAGCGCTGCGGCACCAATAGCAAAACCCTTGCCGATGGCGGCAGTGGTGTTTCCGAGTTCGTCGAGAGAATCGGTGATTTTGCGTGTCTCTTCGCCAAGGCCGGCCATTTCAGCGATGCCGCCGGCGTTATCGGCAACCGGGCCATAGGCGTCGATCGCCATGGTGATGCCGACAGTTGCGAGCATGCCCACCGCTGCGATACCCACGCCGTAGAGCCCGCATAGCTCGGTAGCTGCGAAGATAATTGCGCAGATGGTCAGCATCGGGATGACGACCGATTCCATGCCGATGGCCAGGCCGGTGATCATCACGGTTGCAGGACCGGTTTCACCGGATTTAGCAATGTTGAGAACGGGTTTGCCGCCGGTGTAATACTCGGTAACCAGTCCAATGATGATGCCGCCCACGGTGCCGGCGAGAACTGCGCCCCAAACATTGGCCGAGACGCCTAGCTTGGTGACCAGGAAGTATGAACTAGCGATAAACAGTACTGCCGAACCGATGGTGCCGATACGCAGGGCCAGTTCTGGTGGTCGGTTAACTGACATGCGTACCAGAGCGATTCCCAGAATGGAGCAGATCAGCCCCAAAGAAGAGAGCGCCAGCGGCAAAAACATGAGCGTCTGCCGGTCACCACCGAGGGGGGTAAGTAGTTCCATTGCCATGGTTGAGGCCATCGCAACGGTGGCGATCATCGCGCCGCAATAGGATTCAAAGATGTCGGATCCCATGCCGGCCACGTCACCCACGTTGTCGCCAACGTTATCGGCGATTACACCCGGGTTGCGTGGGTCATCTTCAGGAATACCGGCTTCAATTTTCCCAACCAGATCAGCACCGACATCGGCACTTTTGGTGAAGATGCCACCGCCAACGCGGGAAAACAGGGCGACAGTTGAGGCACCCATGCCGAAACCATGAATAACATGGGCCGTATGGGGGTCGCCGCCGAATACCAGATAGAGCGTGCCGACGCCGAGCAGCCCCAGCGAGGCCACGGTCAATCCCATTACTGAGCCACCAAAAAATGCTACCGAGAGTGCTTCCCCAACATTGCCCTTATTGGCGGCGACGGTGGTTCGCACGTTGGCCTTGGTGGCGGCGAACATGCCAATGTAGCCGGCAGCAGCAGATGTTATTGCCCCGACCAGAAAAGCGATGGCGGTATTTAGGCCCAGCGGCGAGAAGAAAATGGCAATGACGATTGCGGCGCTAAATAAGCCCAGCTGAGTGTACTCGCGGCGCATGAATACCATGGCTCCGAGGCGGATTTCCTCGGCGATTTCGGTGACGAGCCCTTCGCCTGCAGGGGCTCTTTTTACTATGCCGTAGATGATAAACGCGGCGATAAGACCGACGATGCCCAGCACGGGCACGCCCATTACAATCTCATTGACCATGAGATCCTCCGAATTGTCAGGGATAATTGAATTACAGAAACCAGATAAGTGGGGCTCTGGTGAACAGTTTTGATAGCCAGCTCTAGGACCAGATGATCAAAAATATTTGCCCGGATGATAGGTGACCAGAGGCTTTTCCGCAATGGCCTCGGGGTTCGAAATATGCTTGATAAATAGCCCCCAATTTAAACAGTGACAGGCGGTCAGGTATTCGTCGCGGAGCAGCGTCGTGATGGGCCATGAACAATGGTATAAAAGTCGGTCATTTAACTAGAGAGCTAGCTATGCGAATTGTGATGTTGGGCGCCCCCGGCTGTGGGAAAGGCACCCAAACCAAACTGCTGACCGAAAAATATGATGCGGCGCAACTGTCCACCGGGGATTTGTTGCGGGCGGCTGTGGCGGCGGGAACGCCTGCTGGTTTAAAAGCTAAGGCGGCTATGGAAGCCGGTGCTCTAGTGTCTGATGAGATAGTTCTGGAGTTGATTCGTGACCGGCTTACCGGCGTTGATGCGGTAAAGAACTTTATTCTCGATGGATTCCCCCGTAACCAGCTGCAGGCAGAGGCGCTGGAGGAGATGCTGAGTGCGGTGGGTCAGCCGTTGATGGGGGTCGTGCTGGTGGATGTGCCAGCGAGTGAGTTGGCGCGGCGTATTGCCGGTCGGCGTATCTGTCGCGACTGCGGGGCAATTTACAACGTCTATTTTGCGCCTTCGAAAACTGAAGGGGTTTGCGACGACTGCGACGGTGAAACTTATCAGCGTAGTGACGATAATGAAGCGACCGTTGCTAGCAGGTTAACTACCTATGCCGAGCAGACCGAGCCATTGATCAGTTTTTACGATCAGCGGGACTTATTACATACAGTTGCTGGAAACGCGGAGATGGACACAGTGTTTGCAGATGTCTGCGCTGCAGTAGATAGCTTTTCTTAAAAAATTAAGGAAAATTAAGGGCTAGCAACGACCAATGCAATTTCCTGACCGGAAATATCCCGCTTTTCGAGCACGTAGAATGCGGCGTTCTGCGTTTTCTCGCTCGTTGATGCGCGAAAATCGTCTTTGCGCCGCAGATTTTGTCCTGCCGATATTTGTCACTGAAGGCCAGGCAGAGCGCCAGCCGATAGCTTCTTTGCCGGGTGTCGAACGGCTTTCACTTGACCTGTTGCTGGAAGAGCTTGCAGAGGTTCAGCGGTTAAGAATTCCAGCCATCGCGCTCTTTCCAGTCATCTCCGCTGACCTGAAAAGTGAAACTGCTGCCCAGGCCTGGGCTGATGATGGATTGGTGCCGCGAG
>QNFC01000280.1 GCA_003645395.1 Gammaproteobacteria bacterium | reverse complement strand
TTCCTCGCCATAAATGCGCACGGTTTCTGCACCGTCGACAATTTTCCGCGCCAGCGTGCCGTAGGCGGCAAAGCCAACGAAGACAACACTGCAGCTGCTCCGCCAGAGGTTATGTTTGAGGTGGTGGCGCACCCTGCCGCCGGTGCACATACCCGACCCGGCAATAATTACGGCACCGCTATGAACCGTGTTGAGGGCGATGGACTCGGCGGTTTCGCTGGTGAAGACCAGGCCAGGAAAATCGAACGGATCCTGCCCATTTTTGAATAGCACGGAAGCCTCTTCATCATAACAATCCGGGTGGCGACGGAAAATCTCGGTAGCAGAAATCGCCATCGGGGAATCCAGAAACACCTGGATGCTAGAGGGCAGCTGACCGCTCGCTCGACCTTCGCGCAGAAAATAGAGAATTTCCTGCGTTCGCTCCAGCGCAAAACTCGGAATAATCACGTTGCCGCCGCGACTAAACGTATCGGTAATCGCCTCGTAGAGCTCTTCAACCGATGGCTGCAGCCGCTTATGCAGCCGATCCCCATAGGTGGTTTCCATCACCACCACGTCGGCTTTGGGCGCAGGCGCAGGATCCCGCAGAATAGCCCGGTCTCGGTAGCCTAAATCACCCGAAAACAGTACCCGCCGGTGCTGCTCGTCCTCCGCCAGTTCCAGCAGGATAGTGGCTGAGCCGAGGATGTGACCGGCATCCTGAAATGTTGCTTTTATTTCCCTGGTCAGCGTCACGACCTCGCCGTACCTGGCAGTGCGACCAAAATAATCCAGGCTATTCAGCGCATCGAGCCGTGTATAAAGCGGCTCTACTCTGCTGCTGTGTTTACTGTGACGAGCCCGCTTGCGAGATTGCCATTTTGCCTCTTCCTCCTGCAGGTGGGCAGAATCGAGCATCACCAATTTCGCCAGATCCCGACTCGCGGCAGTGGTAATAATTTCACCGGTAAACCCGCGCTTTACCAACAACGGGATACGCCCGCAGTGGTCCAGGTGGGCGTGCGTAAGCAGCAGAAAATCTATTGTTTTCGGATCAAATCCGAACGGCTCCTGATTTTCTTCCGCCAGTTCGCGGCCACCCTGGTAGAGCCCGCAATCAATCAGGATGTTTTTGTTGCCGCAGGTCACCAGGTGACAGGAACCGGTTACACCGCGGTCGGCGCCGTGAAAGGCAATTTTCATGAGTTCATCTTTTAGAGAGAGGTCGGTGGTTGCTCACTGCAAACCACCGCAGATCATCGAAGCAACTATTTATAAAAACTGACAAGTTACACCTGATCACCGGGTTCCAGCACAGACAACCGAGACTTGAGGTCGGCCATTTCTGCCAACAGGTCCAGCGCCAACGCGGCCCCGGCCAAATTAACCCCCAGGTCCTGCTGCAGCCGCTGCACCGTGCGTACCCGGCGCGCGCAATGGCCACCAAAACGCCAGCGGGCATTACTATCGAGTGGTTCAATAATGCCCTCGCCGACGAGCGTCATCAGCCATTCTGCGTTGACTCGGCAGGCCTGGCTCAGGTCGCCTAACGAAAATTCAACTTCTTCCTCGACGATATAACCAGTGACTACTGTCCTCGTTTTGTAAGATTGATCGGTCATCTAAACCCCCAGCGCTGCGCGCGGATTGAATGCCATTTTCTGTTCCATCTGCTTATACAGGTCCCGAGCCTCATCACTCTTAGCCGGCGGCAGCGCTACCTGCAGTAACACATAAAGATCCCCCGCACTGCTGCTGGGAATGCCACGGCCCTTAAGGCGCATCTTCTTCCCGGAAGCGGAACCGGCAGGAATTTTCAATTCAACATTTCCGCCGGGCGTGGGCGCCGTGACGGTCGCCCCCAACGCGGCCTCCCAGGGAGCAATGGGCAGATCCAGATAAACATCACCGCCCTCGACCCGGTAATAGGGGTGGGCGTTGAATTCAATTTCGAGATAAAGATCACCGGCCTCACCGCCGCTATGGCCTGGATTGCCCTGACCGGCGAGGCGAATATGCTGGCTCTGACGGATCCCTTTCGGAATTTTCACGTTAAGGGTTCGATTCTTCACTTCCGGCCGGCCGTCGGGCCCAAGTTCGGCATGACGCAAAGTAATCGCGCGGGTCGCACCCTGGTAGGCATCCTCTAGCTCAATAACCGCCTTGGCGTAAGCGTCTTCACCACGCATGCTGTAGCCCGCACCTTTACGCTGAGCTTGTCCCCCACCCCCGCCAGCAAAACTGCTACCAAACAGCGACTCAAAAAAATCGCTGAACTGCTCAGGATCACGCTCTGTGTAACCCCCACCGTGGAACTCAAAGCCCTGATCCCAGCCCGGCGGAGGATTGAAATCCTGCCCACCTTTCCAGTTGGCGCCCAACTCATCGTAGGCAGCCCTTTTCTCCGGGTCTTTCAACACTTCGTAGGCTTCGCCAACCTCTTTGAAGCGCTCCTCGGCATCCGCCTCTTTACTCACGTCAGGATGATATTTTCGCGCTAATTTTCGATAAGCACGTTTAATCTCGTCCTGGCTCGCACTGCGTTCCACGTCCATTAGCTGATAGTAATCTTTAAAGTCCAACTATTTTCCCCCACGTGCTTGGCCCGCACTTGCTTAACGTTAAGCCAGCGGCCCAGCTTGTTGAAAAAACTTATTCCGAGGATTCTAAAAAGAGTGTTGCTTTCTTCTCCACAACTTACATCCCCTTGTTCCGTCTCGAAACTTCAAGACTACGATACTCTATATAGGCTCACCTGCGCTGATGCGGATCATGCTTGTTAGCCACATGCTGTGGTTAGTTAAGCTAATGCTGTAATGCCACTCGCCCCGCGGGACCAACTCTTTTCACCACATTTAATCAGATCTGGAACTCATCAGCTAAGCTAACTTGATGACAGCGCCCAACCCAGCCCTTAAACGCTCCATTGGCTCAGTGCTACTCACCCTTTATGGCGTGGGAACCATTCTTGGCGCGGGTATTTATGTGCTGGTGGGCGAAGTTGCCGGCCGCGCCGGTATTTATGCGCCGCTGTCATTTGCGCTCGCTGCGCTGCTAGCGCTGTTTTCGGCATTTTCTTACGCGGAGCTGGCCGCCCGTTTTCCTGTGAGTGCCGGTGAAGCCGTCTATGTGGAGGAGGCTTTTCAAAAACCAGGACTGAGCGCACTAATCGGCTACCTGGTGGTCACCATTGGTCTGGTCTCATCTGCCACGCTGGTACATGGATTCACCCGCTATCTGGGGGTCTTCGTCATCGTTCCCGACTGGCTGGTGCTTGGCAGCGTGACCCTCTGCCTGGGCCTGATCGCTATCTGGGGCGTCAAAGAATCGTTATCGATAGCGGCGATAATGACGCTGGTGGAG
>QNFC01000279.1 GCA_003645395.1 Gammaproteobacteria bacterium | reverse complement strand
TGAGTATAAGCAAGATATTTGAGGTAAATTTCCGTATTTTTAATCACAATAATTGATGCTACAAAACAAAAACCCCCTTAAATAAGTTGATAAATTATCTAAGAGGGTATCTCCTGTTCTTTACCACAAAAAGAGGAGATTTCTAATGTACCATTCCCAGCTAACAGATGCCATATTTTATAATAGCCTTTTAGCGCTTGATCGACTTATTGCAGAGCAAATCAAACACTCCAGATGTCTGTTTTGTCATGGCAATCTGCACCAATCTCATTACCCTCGCAAACCCAGAGGTGTGCCCGAAGGTACCCACAGTGACTACCCCATTCGTTTTAGTTATTGCTGTGCTACCGATGGCTGTCGAAAACGTTTTACACCGCCTTCCATGCGTTTCCTGTCCCGAAAAGTATACTCCAGCGTCATCATTTTTTTAGTTTTTCTACTTAAATCAAAAACCGATGAATTAAAAGTTGAAGAGCTGAATCTGTTACTGGGTACCTCTTTATCAGTCGAAACCGTCAGACGCTGGCGCAACTTCTGGGTAAAGCAGGTGTCACAAAGTCATACCTGGAAAAGGGCCGCTTTCAGTCATGGCATGGCCCAAACGCTACCTGCTTCATTACTGGATCAGTTTCAGCTGGCTGTAAACACCTCTCTAAAACTGGCATTGAAATGGCTTTTGCCACTCACTGCCGGAGTCCATTTATTTGATGTTCCATTTCGTCTGGTGACCACCGGATAATCTTGCGCAGAAGATGCCCTCGTGATGGATTTTTGATGTTTGTATAGTGTGTAACACTCTTATCATTTCATCAAAACAGAGGACATTTATGAGCAATCAAACACACTCTCATTTAACCCGGTCAGAGCGTATGGGACAATTTCGCCTGAAAATCATTGGCAGCCTGTTAGCATCACCACCTGACAGGGGGGATTTAAGAAATCAATTATCTAAACTGGCAAAAAAAACCTGGCTGCATCCTGTTTCAGGGATCAGTGTTCATTACAGCCTGCCGACACTGGAACGCTGGTATTACAGGGCAATACAGCAACCGCAAAATCTGCTTAAAACACTCAGTACTCAGCAACGTAATGATAAGGGAGCCTTTAAATCACTCAGCCAGTCTGTTTGTGATGCACTGATCCAGCAATATGCTGATCATGATGGCTGGAGTGTTCAGTTGCATTACGACAATCTTCGGGTGCTGATTGAAGCAGAGTCATTGCACACGGCCTTTCCCTCTTATTCCAGTATTTTGCGTTATATGCAGGCCAGCAATATGCCGCGAAAAAGCAAACGCAAAGGACCCAATTCGCCCGGTGCCAAAAAAGCGGCCAGACGTCTGGAACAACGTGAAGTACGCAGTTATGAAGTTGATTATGTCAATGGACTCTGGCATCTTGATTTTCATCATGGCTCACTTAAGGTATTGCATTCCAGTGGTGAATGGGTCAAGCCATTACTGCTTGCGGTCATGGATGATCGCTCCCGGCTGGTTTGCCATATGCAGTGGTATTATTCAGAGGATACAGAATGTTTAGTGCATGGCTTTTGTCAGGCTCTGCAGAAACGGGCTTTACCTCGGAGTTTGTTATCTGATAATGGCAGTGCCATGATCTCGGGTGAGTTCACCCGGGGATTGCTTGAGCTGGGGATCGTGCATCATAAAACTCTGCCGTATTCGCCTTATCAAAATGGCAAGCAAGAGACCTTCTGGGCCAATGTCGAGGGACGTCTACTGGCGATGCTGGAGAATCAGGAAAACCTGACACTGCGACAACTGAATCAAACAACTCAAGCCTGGGTTGAGGGCGATTACCATCAAAAAGGTAATGAAGCACTCAAGGGTCGAACACCGATTGATTGTTATTTGCAGCACCATGATGTCGGGCGAGACTGTCCGGGTAGTCAGGCCTTACAAAAGGCATTTCGAAAGCAAACGAAACGTAAGCAACGTCGTTCAGACGGTACGATTAGTCTAGAAGGCAAACGCTTCGAAGTACCCAGCGCCTATCATTCCCTGGTTTATATTACTGTCCGATATGCCCACTGGGACCTGTCGGTGATTGATATGATTGATCCGGATACCTCAACCATTCTGACGCCTTTATATCCGCAAAACAAATCAGCTAATGCCAATGGTGTGCGTCGCCTTCGTGTATCCGAATCCACACCTGAACCCCAAGCTCAAGCATCGTCTTGTTCAGCAACACCGCCCTACTTACAGAAACTTCTGAATGACTATGCAGCCACAGGTTTACCACAACGTTATCTTCCCAAAGATGAAATAGGAGAACCCGAATGAATAAGACACTGCACGCACTTTATGGCCTGAAATGGAACCCGTTCAATCCGGACATTCCAACAGAAGCGCTGTATATCCCGCCCGCCATGGAAAACTTTATCTGGCGCATTGAAAACAATCACGTTCAGGAAGGGGGGTTTGCCATGATCGTGGGTGATCCCGGTACCGGGAAAAGTTGTTTACTACGCCTGTTATCACAAAAACTGAACCAGGTTCAGGGGCTGACAGTGGGTACGTTTACTCACCCTCAAAGCAGTCTTCGAGATTTTTATCATGAGCTGGGGGATCTCTTTGATATCCCCATTAAAGCACATAACCGCTGGCACAGTTTTAAATCACTACGCCAGAAATGGCAGAATCATATTGAGAATAGCGGCATTAAACCAGTGCTACTCATTGATGAAGCACAAGAAATGCAAACCTGTGTCATGAATGAATTACGCTTGTTGAACAGCCACCAGTATGACTCTAAAAATCTACTCACCGTTATCTTTGCCGGTAATGATGCCTTGCTGGACCGGTTTCGTTCGACCACCAGCTTACTGCCTCTGGGCAGCCGGATCCGTAAACGAATACAGATGGAACACGCGACATCACAACAGTTATTTGATTGCCTCAGTCATTTGCTTGAAAAAGCGGGTAACCCCATGCTTATGTCAGAAGGTCTCATGCAGACGCTGTGTGATCATTCGGTGGGTAATTACCGGATCATGACCACGCTAGCGAATGAATTACTCGAGGAAGCTTGTAAACAAAAACGTACACAACTGGATGAAAAGCTCTATTTTGAGGTATTTAATCAATCTGCCAAAACAGGCAGTCACACTCAGCAGAGCAGGAAATAATATGACACCCTTTACAAAACAACAACTGTTTCAAGTGAGAAATGAGATTGATATTGACTGGCTGATCAATGAAAAGTTAAACATTGAGCGACAGTTTAACGGAGCCTGGCGATTTCGTTGTCCCTTATGCCAGGAACTGAATACCGCCACTCAGAAAAAAACCAATCTGGCCCGTTGCTTTAGCTGCCAGAAGAATTTTAATAC
>QNFC01000278.1 GCA_003645395.1 Gammaproteobacteria bacterium | reverse complement strand
CCCCGGTTCGCCAGACGATCCGTTACTACGCCAGTTCCTGCCCCAGGCCGCAGAAACTGAGATTCACGACGGCTACCAGCTAGATCCGTTAGCCGAAGCCGATGCCCAGGTGGCGCCGGGGCTTTTGCATAAATATCATGGCAGAGCGTTACTGATCACCACGGCAGCCTGTGCAGTGCATTGCCGTTATTGCTTTCGCCGCCACTTCCCCTATGCTGACCAGCGCGGCGAGCAGGACGACTGGCAAGGCGCCCTCGACTACATTAGCGACCACTCTGAACTGCATGAAGTAATCTTAAGTGGCGGCGATCCGCTATCGCTATCTGACCAGCGATTGCAGCGGCTAATAAGCCGATTGGAGGCCATCCCTCATCTACAGACGTTACGGCTGCACAGCCGCACCGCAGCGCTTATTCCGGAGCGAATCACCGACCCGCTCATTAACCTTTTTGAGCAAAGCCGGCTCAACATAGTCATGGTGCTGCACGTCAATCATCCCAATGAACTGGATGATGACAACGAATGCTCCTTAGCCCGCCTGCAACGGGCCGGGGTGAAGCTATTAAACCAGTCAGTGCTGCTGGCAGGAGTGAATGACGACACCGCCACTCTCATCGCCCTCAGTCGGGCACTGCTGAGTTGCAACACGCTGCCTTACTACCTGCACTTGCCCGACCGAGTTGAAGGGACCGCTCATTTTTTTGTCTCGCAGCAACGAGGTGAACAGCTTATTGCCGACATGCAGCAGCAATTAGCGGGCTACCTGGTTCCCAAGCTGGTGGTCGAAATCGCCCACCGACCCGGCAAAACCGTGATTGGCTGAGGCTTCACTACCTAGTCATCACCATCGGCAACCGCTGGTCCTGTAAACCCGGTTTCATCGGCTAACGCTAACGCCTGCCGAACGACAGGCAGCAGGTCAGTTGTCAGCGGGAAATCGCTCAACGTATCCAGGCTGACCCAACGCGCATCGCTGGCGTCGTCGCCAGCTTTTGGCTCTGAAGTTGAAGATTCAGCCGGTACGCCGAGGTAGTCAATGATTACATAATGATAGCCCGCAATCCTTGGTTCAAAGACCGTCACCATCGGGCCGATATGCACATCAACACCGGTCTCCTCTTTTACTTCCCGGCGACAGGCATCGACCAGTGATTCACCAAATTCAACTCGCCCGCCCGGTATTGTCCACAGGCCCAGGCCCGGCTCCTTGCCACGCTTAATCATTAACAGCTCGGTGGCCGTGTTGAATACAAAGCAACCCACCGCCACCGTCGGCCGCTCGGGTGTCTGATTCAATCGAAGGATTCCAACGCGGTGACCAGCACCTGATGATCGTGTTCACTAAAACTGACCAGCGTGACCTCCATCTCCGGCAATGATTGCAACGCTTCCGCTACCGTATCCACCGCCACGCTGGCGGCTAACGCTTTGGGGTATCCGTAAACACCCGTACTGATTGCCGGAAAAGCAATCGAAGAACACCCCCGCTCCGCCGCTAGTTGAAGACTACGGCGGTAACAGCTAGCCAACAACTCAGCTTCACCATGATCACCCCCGCGCCAGACCGGCCCAACGGTGTGAATAATCCACTCTGCCGGCAGCTGGTAACCGGCGGTCACTTTTGCATCGCCGGTCACACAACCCTCTAATAACTTGCAGGCCTCAAGCAGTTGCGGCCCGGCTACTCGATGAATGGCACCATCTACCCCTCCGCCACCCAGCAGGCTCTCGTTGGCTGCATTAACAATAGCGTCAACGTCAAGGGTCGTAATATCGGCAATGATCAGCTTGATCATTACCGCTTAATACTCCCGCAATCTCGGCATAAGTTCAACCAGATTACAGGGCCGATGGCGGGAATCGAGTTGATCATTGATCAGCCTGTCCCAGCCGGTTCGGCAGGCACCGGATGAACCGGGCAAGCAGAAAATATAAGTGCCGTTGGCAACACCACTGAGCGCCCGTGATTGTACTGTGGAGGTCTTTATCTCCTCATACGAAATCATTCGAAACAGCTCACCAAAGCCTTCGATTTCTTTATCTAACAGGGGCTTAACCGCTTCGGGTGTGCCATCACGGCCGGTGACTCCAGTGCCGCCGGTAGTAATGACTACCTGCACGTTTTCGTCAGCAATCCACTGGGAAAGCACTGCGCGAATCTGGTAAATACTATCGGGAACAATTTTTTTATCGACAACCCGATGCCCGGCAGCGATCGCCCGCTCCACCAATACTTTGCCGGAGGTATCATTTTCTTCAGTGCGTGTATCGGATATCGTTAATACAGCAATATCGACGGGAATGAATTCTAAACTGGCGGTCATGATTTCTCCTGAATAACGTCAACCCAAATAGTCATCGGTGCATCTTAACCTGACACAAAAAAAGGCCGGTCACCCTTTCGGGAAACCGGCCCTAACAATCAAAACAACTCAGCTAATGAGACACGCCACCACTTGAAGCATGTTCCGCATCCACATTAATAATCCATGCAGCCAGTGCGGGCAAAACAAAAATAGCAGCGATCATGTTAACGAAGAACATGTACGCCAGCAATAAGCCCATGTCTGCCTGGAATTTTAACTCAGAGAAATACCAGGTGGCCACGCCGATACTCATGGTCGATGCGGTAAAAATAACCGCGGTACCCGATGAGGTCAGGGCGTAGTAGTAAGCATCTTGTAAATTTTTACCTTCGCGCAGGGCTGACTGCATTCGTGAGAACAGATAGATGCCGTAATCGACCCCAACCCCAACGCCAAGCGCCACCACCGGTAGCGTTGAAACCTTCAGGCCAATACCCATTAATACCATCACCGCATTACCGAGATAGGAGACCAGCGCCAGTGGAATCAGCACACATAGCGCCCCACGAAATGAGAAGAATGTCAGGTAAGTAAGAATAGCGGTAGCCCCAAACAGCGCCACCAGCATCGTTGTTTCCGCATCACTCACCGCTTCGTTAATCGCAGCCATGACTCCGGCCGTTCCGGAGGCGAGACGAAAATGCACCTCATCGCGCCCAAATTCAGCCTCGAAATTCTTGACGGCGGTAACCACCCGCTCAAGAGTATCGGCTTTATGATCGGCCAAAAAGATACGTACCGGAATCGCATCACACTTGTCGTTAAAAACCTTCTGGTTTAACTCCATGTTACGTAACGCTGAACTCAGTGAGTACTGATCTCTGGGCATCGCGAAAAACTTGGGATGCCCCTCGTTATTACCGACTGTACGCACCTTGACAATGGTAGAGAGTGACTTGATGGACTGCACACCTGGTACGTTCGATATTTCCCAGACGAAATGGTCCGCGGTTTCCATCACTGAATGGGTCACGCAGCCATCCTGAGCCATT
>QNFC01000277.1 GCA_003645395.1 Gammaproteobacteria bacterium | reverse complement strand
GGCGGCGTAAATTTCGGTGCGGCTGTCGGCGAGCATGGCCTGAATTAACTGGAAATCGGCGATGCGCTCACCAAACTGTTTACGCTCAATGGCGTAGTTGAGTGAATCCTGCAGTAATCGTTCGGCCTGGCCAATGCAGACGGCGCTGATGTGTAGTCGCCCCCGGTCGAGTACCTTCATTGCCGTTTTAAAGCCCTGGCCCTCTGCGCCGATGCGGGCGCTGACCGGAATGCGGCAATTTTCAAAAATCACATCAGAAGTGTGGGCACCGCGCTGGCCCATCTTCTTATCTTTTTTACCCAGGGTGATGCCGGCGGTGTCGGCTTCGACAATAAACGCAGAAACTCCCCTCGAGCCTGGCGTGTTGGCGTCGGTGCGGGCCATTACCGTAAACAGATCGGCCTGGGGCGCGTTGGTGATAAAGCGTTTGGTGCCGTTGAGAATGTAGTGGTCGCCATCGCGTACCGCGCTGGTGGTCAGCGACCCGGCATCGGAACCAGCACCGGGTTCGGTGAGCGCAAAGGAGGCAATCATCTCGCCGCTAGCCAGGCCCGGCAGGTACTGCTGCTTCTGCTGTTCGTTGCCGTCGATCACCAGTCCCTGTGAGCCGATGCCGTTATTGGTGCCGATGCGCGAACGGTAGGCCACCGAGCTCTGGCAGAACTCCATCATGATTTTTGCTTCGTCGGTAAGGCAGAGCCCCAGGCCGCCGTACTGTTCGGGAATCGACAGGCCAAAAAACCCCAGCTCTTTCAGGTCAGCAACTATCTCTTCTGGGATGTCATCCTCTTCAACCAGTCGTTCTTCGTTAGGAATCAGTTTTTCGGTGACCAGCCGTTTTACCTGATCGAGAAATTGTTCAAGGACGTCGTCGTCCAGTGCCATGGGTAGCTCCGTGGGGGGGTTAGGTGATTGAATGTCAGTTTGCCAGGGGTGGCAACCGATCAGGTCTAAAATATAACCGATTCGTGGTCCTGTATAAGCGCTAGGAGGATGAGCGCTAAAGCTGCCTGGAGATGGTCTACACTATTCGGGCTAGTGATCCGGGCGTTACCGGGTTTTTGCAATCTAACGGGGCAACTTCTCAGCCCCACCATTCACATAGAGAGAAAGCAATGCGTGAATTAACGCTGAATGAAGTACAGACAATGCTCACCGAAGGCGTCGCTTACGCTCAGTCGATTGGTCTGCCATCCACCATTGCGGTGGTGGATATGGGCGGCATGATCCGCGGTGTGCTGCGCCCTGAAAAAGGCCGGATCGCTAATCCTGACATCGCTATCAAAAAAGCCTGGACCTCTGCTGCGTTGCATCGCCCAACCGAGATGGTCCGCGAGATGATGGTGCCCGGCGCTTTTGGCTATGGCCTTACGCATACGGATGACCGCATCTGTATCGTTGCCGGCGGCTTTCCAATTTTTGATGATGAGGGTGATGTTATTGGTGGTGTTGGCGCCAGTGGCGGACCGATAGAAGCCGATATTGAATGTTGCCTGGTAGGCATGCGCAAACTCGGTTTCAAGACCGACTTCGCTGATCCCCACAAAAAATAGGTAGTGACCATGTATTTTGCATTTTATTGTGAGGACGTTCCCGATAGCCTCGAAGCCCGCCTGGCAACCCGTGACGCGCACCTGGCTAATTTGATGGAATTAGTGGACGCAGGCCGCGTATTACTGGCCGGGCCAATGCCGAAAGTGGCCGGGCAGAGTCCTGCCGAGGTTGGTTTTGATGGTAGTTTGATTGTTGCTGACTTCGACTCTCAGGCAGATGCTGAGGCGTGGATCAAAAAAGACCCCTACATTGCGGCCGGGGTATTTAAGAACATCATCACTCGACCCTTTGTGCAGGTGTTTCCGCAAGGCTAGTTTGGCTCAGAAAATGCCGTAACGGAAAGCCGTGATCAGCTAACTGCTCACGGCTTTTTTGTTGTCGGTGATTATCCTGGCAGATAGATAAACCGCCAGGCAATTAGCTGTAGTCAAACTCAGTCGGTTTCAGGTCGTAACTGCTCTGGGCAATAAACGCCCCCTGTTTCTCAAAAAAGACTTCCGGCGGAATATTCAGGCCAGCCCCTTCTACGTAGCGGTTCATAAAGCTAAACGCTGCCACCACCAGGTTGATGCTGTGCAGGGCGTCATCGTCCCAGCCGGCGGCACGTATGGCGTCAGCATCCGCGTCGGTTAACTGGCTGGGTGTTAGTGTGAGCTTTTTTACGTAATGCAAAATCGGTTTCATGGTTGCTTCCACCGGTGCGGTTTCCGGGTCCGCTAGCACCGCGTCCAGTAACTCACCATCAACACCCACCGCCTCAGCGATGTGATGATGAGCGCCATGGCAGTAGTGGCACTGGTTTAAGCCCGATACGTAAGTTGCCAGCAACTCTCGCTGCTGTACTGATAGTGGCGATTCGCCGCGCAGGGCCTCCTGCACGGCTACCCCAACAATTTTGGCGCCATTGGGATAGGTCTGTAGCAGGTCGATCAGGGTGGCGTCTTCTGACAGTGTTTTTAGTCTTGGCATGGCGGATGTCTCCCTCAAGGTAAAGAAGTGGTTTTAAATTTTCAGGCTAAAAAATTAGACCATATCGGTGCGCAGTGGAAATGACCGATTACAGCAAAAGATAAACCAGTAGCACCTGTCCAACCATTATTTGCTGTTGATTTTTGATCAAGAATTCAATTGCGTCCTCGTCAGAGTCGCTCAGTCTCGAAGCGGAAGTTCTGTGCTGTGAAAATATTTCCGGTGTGAAGTTATTTCCCGGGCATCGATTGTTTTTAATCAACAGTGGTGACACTCTCACCGGCGACCGTTAAATGTGAACCAAATAGAGCCAAAGGGGTGTGCCGTGGGTAGCGAATCGAAAATTTCAAACTCTGGGTTGATAATTTTTCTACTGGCACTGGTAACCCTCTATTCAGCTGCAGCTTACTCAGCTGCTACCCCCGACGACCTCTCTGCCTGGGAACCCTGGGTGGCCGAGCGTCATCCCGACCTGGCCTGTCCCTTCCTGTTCAACGATAACAGTCAACGGGTTTGCGCCTGGCCCGGTCGGCTGGAGCTGGCAGTGGACGATGGCGGTTTTAATTTTCGCCACTCCTGGCAGGTCTATGCCCAGAGCTGGGTGCCGTTGCCGGGCAACCAGAAATATTGGCCGGTTCTGAAATCATCAGCCATGGGACCATCGGCTGCGAATCTCCTGGTGAGCGAACGTAAAAAGCGGCCGGTGGTTGGGTTACCAGCGGGAAAATATCTTTTGCAGGGCAGGGTCAACTGGCAACGGCAGCCGGAGTTTATTGATCTTCCTGGCGGTTCCGGCCTGGTCAGTCTGAGCGTTGACGGTGAACAGCAGGCCCATCCACAG
>QNFC01000276.1 GCA_003645395.1 Gammaproteobacteria bacterium | reverse complement strand
CTGCTCGGCGTGGCACTGAGTCTCTCCACGCAATTACCCACAGGGGTTGCCGTTGCGCTAACTTCCGCCGCACTGGCGCTGATGATGTTAAGACTACGACAGGGTAACCAACTAGCGGATGACACAGTGCTGGGCATCCTCTCCCACGGCGCCCTGGCGCTCGGTTTATTGATTCTAGCCCTGTTTGAACCAGTTACCATGAACTGGATGGGCTACCTGTTTGGTGACATTCTCGCCATTAGCTGGGTGGATATTGGCAGCGCGGCATTGCTGGCAATCGTCGCACTGGGGCTACTCAGCTGGCATTGGCAGGCGCTGGTGCTGATTGCCGTTGATCAGGAGCTCGCCAGTGTCGACGGCATTTCGGTAGTGCGTATGGAGCTGCTATTCATGCTATTGCTGGCAATGGTAATTGCTTTAGCTATCAAGATTGTTGGCATTCTGCTAATTACCGCCATGCTGATTATTCCGGCAGCCACCGCCCGGACGTTTGCCCGGGGACCAACACAGATGGCAATACTCGCGTCAGGCATCGGCATTATTTCTGTCTGGGGAGGGATTGGCGGAGCTTTTCAGTGGGATCTACCCACTGGGCCGGCCATCGTAGTCACGGCACTGCTACTATTCTTACTAGCAACCTTAATCGGCAAGCCGCTAGCGCGGATCCGCGTACCGAACTAATTCAGTAACAAGCACAAAATAGCCGCGTTGGGGTTGCAACCCCAGCGCGGCTATTTTAGTTAGAGTCTTTGAAAAACCCAGAAATGGGTTTTTCAAAAAATCACTTACAAACAAATGAATCAGAGGAAAAAATAGACATTCTTATCCAGAATAACTCGCTGATCCATATGAATGGTGCGCTGGCAGCAGCGCCATTTGCCGTCAACCTTGCGCAACCGATCCACCTTATTGCCGTAGGTGATGTTCTGGTCCCGCTGCCGCCGGTTGCGGTAGACCATAAAGTTACTGTAGGCAATCACCTCGCCGCTGCCGTCTTCGGCATATTCAGCGTCGATATTGGTCAGAAACCGCCGGATAGCATTGCGGGGATCCTCCATCCACACCAAGCCGGTTTCCAACCGGGTGATGCGCATACCCAGAAATTCGTAATTATCATTAAAGGCACCCGCACCTGGGTTGCTACCAGGCAGCGGAGTGCCCTTTTCACGCCGGTATCGGCTCACCTCTACCGGCATCGAATAATGGATATCCTCGGTAAGATAATTCTCATACCAGTAGCGTAGCCGCTCTTCGTCGAGCAGGCGGGCTTCACGAATAAGGTGACGTTCAACCTCATACATCACCTCGGCGGGGAGCTGCTCGCGCTCAACCGGCGGTTCACTGTTAACCGCGTTAACTTTTGCTATGACAGCACTCATGTTAAGCAACCTCCTTGATTGAACGACGACCATCACCCCGGGCCATCTCTTCCCAGCTCTTGCCAGACATCATGTCAGCCCAGGTCCGATAAAAACCCCGGTAAGAGGTCTCGGCAACAAAACCTTCGTTAACAATCCCTGGCCACTCCGAGTTCGGACCTTCGTTAATCTGGCCCATACCTGAATAAATTTTCCCCTGACGGGTCATCCAGCCACGGTTGGAGCCGGTGCAACCTTCCATGTTCTCGCCGTCATCGGTTTCCAGCATGCCGGCGGTGCCAAAGGTCATCATCATCATTACTGCCAGATACTCTTTAAGCTCCTGGGGCATTTCTTTCTCGACCAGGGTCCAAGTGACCACCTCGATACTGCGTGGACCCCGGGGTTGCCAATGTTTAAAGGTGTTGGTGCCATGTAGAAACGAACAATTAGGGAAAATCGACGCATTCCAGTGGCCTTTGAGCAGTTTCTCTGCCCGTTCGCCCTGCTTCTCACGCACCTGGGCACCGCGATATTCCAGCCATTCGTGGTAGGCCGGGTTAACGTGCAACGCAGCGGCCATATCCCAGATAATACCCATACCATGACCACCACGGGTAGCCACCTGAATGCCACCATTGTCTTTGGGATCAAAGGCAGCGTTGCCTTTCATGAACGACAGTGGCGATTTGATCGCATCAAGCGCTGCAGCATGAGCCCAGCCCACGTGATAGCCATCACCGATAAAATTCTCCACCGTAACTTTCCAGTTGCAATCGAGAATGGACTTCATCGACGGGCCGAGCAACTCAGTACCCCCAGGCACGTCCATAAACGAATCTAGATACCAGCCCATATCGCCAAGCCACTCGTTAAGTGATGGCGCGCCGGCATCAAAGGTAGCAAAGATCAGCCCACGGAAACTGTCGATCTGAGCGACCGACTGCATACCAAAACGATCTTTGTTGATATCACTGTAATAAGTGTCACCCTCTAACGGCACATTGGTCAGCTTACCGTCGGTGCCAAACGCCCAGCCATGATAGGCACAGGTAAAACTCTTGGCGTTACCCATTTCCGCGTAGCAGACCTGATTGCCACGGTGGGGACAGGAGTTAAGATAAGCCTGCAAGCTCCCGTCGCTGTGGCGTGAGACAATCACCTCGTCCTCGCCCATGCGGGTAGTCACAAAATCCCCGGGCAGGGGAATCTGGCTTTCATGGGTTAAAAACAGCCATGAACGAGCAAAAATACGCTCCTGTTCCAGCTCATAAATGTCTTCGTCCCAATAAATACTGCGGTCCTGAACCGCGCCGTTTTCCTGAATCAGGGCTGATAAGTCTTTCATAAATAGATTCTCCAGCAAGGGTTAACTAGACAAACGCAGTTCAACGTTCGTTAAGGAGAAGGATCGGCGAATTGCTGCAGCGCAACATTGACCCATATCAGGAAACAGAAAAGTCGAACAACTTACCAATTAAAATCAATTAGTTATCCAACAAAAAACCGCCGCGACCATTTATATCACAGCGGTTTTACACACTATTAAACCTAGCAAACAGACGCGGCTGTTCGCCTTTCAGCGCCCTCCGGCGTTCCAGTTCAGCTAATCGCTATTGCGCATCATCTCCGCCATACGCTCAAAGGCCGGAGTGAGCATGTCGCGAAATTTCTCTTCGATCTCGACATCGACCATCGCCTGGTTAATGCACTTCATCCACAGGTCGCGAGCCTCCGGATCGATCTTGAACGGCTTATGGGCACCGGTCAAACAGGGGCTGCCATTGCGTTCAATAAACAGCGGCGGACCACCCAGCCAGCCGGAGAGAAATTCAAACAGGCCCACGCGCATCGGCGAGAGGTCTTCCTTGTGCATGTCACGGATCGGCTTGAGCGATTCATCACTCTCCATAATGTCGTAAAAGCGGTTGACCAGCGCTTTGATGGCAGGCTCGCCGCCAAGCCATGCGTACATGCTATCACCGGTTGGTGCCTCTGTTTTCTGTTCT
>QNFC01000275.1 GCA_003645395.1 Gammaproteobacteria bacterium | reverse complement strand
TGAGAGCGATGAAGAATGGGGCCGCCTCTTGCAATACCATATAACTAGCACATCAGGTGGAATCAGGCTCCGAGCAAAAAATGTGGTCTAACATTCCAATATTTGTGAGAGCGCCTGATTGGACCGGGTCCTGCAATAATGTAAAAAGCTGTCCGGTTGTTCGCAGATAAGGCAGGCCGGCAGGTACCCCCCTCGGCTTTACCGACCCGCGGCGGGTGCCCTGGTTGCAAGTCTGCGTTTGGCGCAGCAGGTCATTCCGGGCCGAAAGCTGCTGCAGGGCCTGGGCTGGATCGGTGGTCGGGTATTTGCAGGCGCCCTGTCCGGGCAGACGTAGATGGTGGTCTGCCCCGGTACCCATTTGTTCTCCAGCAGGGTGAGGGTTCCCTCATCGGGGCCACCGGAGAGGAGCACGTCGGGCAGGTAGTGATTATTAAGCTGCTGTTGCACCTCTGCAAACCCCGGCCCGACGATGGCGACTTCATACGAGGAGGCTAGCAAACCAGGCCATTAGTGCTGCCCAGTTGGCGTAGTGAGGGCTGCCTCGCAGGGTGGTGGGTTCTGGCGAATTTTAATGTCACCGGCCTGCAGTAAGGTCCCGAAAAGCAGCAGCAAGTAGAAAAGCGTGAAGGCGACGAGTTTGCAGGCTGGCGAAATGTTGTGGGGCGGGCGGCTATTAAGCATGATGAACATCATGGCTAGGGAGAGTTGTCTGAATCAGCCTGTTTTTTCTGCCTGGGTGAGGCGGCTGCTCGGTTAGCAATGACTCCATTTCGTAATAGCGATCGGCTATCCTATATGTTCTGTGCCGTGACTGTGGCGTCTGCGTCACAAGCGTCATTGGCAAAACTTATATCCATTCTATTAAGCGGCATCAGAACCTGGGCTGCTCTGGAAGTCTCAGTTAACAACCATTAAAGAGTTAATTAAGGAATAGAAACATGGCACTAATCAGTATGCGACAACTCCTCGACCATGCTGCTGAAAACAGCTATGGCGTACCCGCGTTTAACGTCAATAATCTGGAGCAGGTGCGCGCCATTATGGAGGGCGCCCAACAGACCAACAGCCCGGTCATCCTGCAGGCTTCTGCCGGTGCACGCAAATATGCGGGGCCTACTTTCTTACGCCACCTGATTCTGGCAGCGATTGAGGAGTTTCCAGAAATTCCAGTCTGCATGCATCAGGACCATGGTGGTTCGCCGGCGGATTGTCAGCGCTCGATTCAGCAAAATTTTAGTTCGGTGATGATGGATGGCTCTTTGCTGACCGATCAGCAAACCCCGTCCGACTATGATTACAACGTTGATGTGACTCGGCGGGTGGTCGAAATGGCCCATGCCTGTGGTGTTTCTGTTGAGGGTGAGCTGGGCTGTTTAGGCTCGCTGGAAACCGGAGAGGCCGGTGAAGAAGATGGCGTTGGCGCGGCGGGCAAACTGACCCACGATCAGCTGCTCACCGACCCGGAAGAGGCGGCGGATTTTGTAAAAGCCACCGGCGTCGATGCACTGGCGATTGCCATTGGTACCAGTCACGGTGCCTACAAATTTACCCGCCCGCCCACCGGTGATGTATTGGCCATTGAGCGCATTAAAGAAATAAACCGGCGTATTCCTGACACCCACCTGGTGATGCACGGTTCATCCTCCGTGCCTCAGGACTGGTTGCAGGTCATCAATGAATTTGGTGGTGAAATTCCGGAAACTTATGGTGTGCCGGTGGCGGAGATTCAGGAAGGCATCAAGCATGGCGTACGCAAGATCAATATCGATACCGATTTGCGTCTTGCCTCTACCGGCTCGATTAGAAAATTCCTGGCAGAGAACAGATCAGAATTTGACCCGCGCAAATACCTGTCGAAGTCTCTGGAAGCGATGAAAAGCATTGTCGTTGCCCGCTACGAGGCATTCGGCACCGCAGGCCATGCGGATAAAATAAAGGTTCGTTCACTGGGCGATATGGCGGAGTTTTATCAAAGCTAGGAAATGAATCTGGGGGATAGCCTCGATTGAATGATGATGAAATGTGCTGTCTGTTCCTTGCTATGACTAATGCAGGCATGCCGCTGACATTATGGAATATTTGACAGACGTTATTCTGCTGCTAACGGCGGCGGTAATCGTCGTCCCGTTATGTCAGTCGGTAGGCCTGGGTGTGATACCCGGGTTTCTGGTCGCAGGCGCAATACTCGGGCCATCAGGCTTAAGCTACGTTGACAACTATGACGAAATTGCCCATCTGGCAGAGTTGGGCGTCGTTCTGTTGTTATTTGTGATCGGGGTGGAAATGAATCCCACCCGGCTGTGGCGAATGAAGGGCCTGGTCCTGGGGCTAGGTTCATCTCAGGTGCTACTCACGGGTGGGTTGATAACGGTGATAGTTCACCTGCTTATCAATACTTCCTGGGGAATTTCGCTACTGATAGGAATGTCGTTAGCGCTGTCGTCAACAGCGTTTGTCCTGCAATTGTTAGCTCAGCGAAAGGTGCTTTCTTCGGAATACGGTAAAGCTTCGATTGCCGTGTTGCTATTCCAGGACCTCTCCGTCGTCCCGCTGCTGGCTCTGGTCTCTTTGATGGGTTCGTCAGAATTAACCATTGCCAGAGATGTTTTTCTGGCGTTGGCTGAAGCGGTAGTCATCCTTTTGTTGATCGTTCTATCAACCCGATATGTTTTAAACCCGGTGCTTAACCAGCTGGCCAGGCTGGGATCCCCCGAAATATTCACAGCCTCGGCTTTGTTGTTGGTGCTGGGGTCGGCGCAAGCACTGGAAAGCGCTGGCCTGTCGATGGCGATGGGGGCGTTTATTGCCGGGATGTTAATTGCCGATTCATCGTATCGTCACCAGATTATTGGTGAGCTTCAGCCGTTTCGCGGGTTGTTGCTTGGACTGTTTTTTATGTCAATGGGCATGTCCCTAAATATCGCGCTATTCCTGGAAAACCCCCTTCTATTTCTGACGATTGTCATGGGATTGATGGCGGTGAAATTTCTCACACTCTGGCCGTTGTCGCGGCTGTTTGGGATACAGGCAAAGGTCTCTTTTTCGGTCGCTAGTCTGCTCGCCCAAAGTGGTGAATTTGCTTTGGTGCTATTTGCTCTCGCGAAAGGGCTGGGGCTTATAGAGCTGTTGTTGTTTCAGCAACTATTAGTTGTTGTGTTGTTGAGCATGCTGGCAACGCCTTTACTGGAAAAATTCGCCTACCGAACATTTTTGGCATCGCGCACTCACGGCGCGACGACGCCTGAAGTTGTTGCAGCTGGTTCTGGGGAGGCCGTAGCGGCAGTGATTCTTGCCGGCTTTGGCCGCATGGGTCATAGGGTTGGCTCGATACTGGATTTAATGGAGGTGCCTTATATCGCCATTGATAATGACGCAGC
>QNFC01000274.1 GCA_003645395.1 Gammaproteobacteria bacterium | reverse complement strand
GCGTGGGCGGTGGTGCCATTTCAGCCGGGATGGGTAGTGGCTGATATCAACCTCGGATTGCTCTATGTGCTGGCGATTACCTCCATGGGTGTCTATGGGGTGATTATTGCGGGCTGGGCCTCTAATTCCCGCTACGCATTTCTTGGTGCGATGCGCTCGGCGGCGCAAATTATTTCTTACGAAATCGCGATGGGGTTTGCCTTGATTTCGGTGCTGATCGCGGCCGGCAGTATTAATTTAACCGAGATTGTCATGGCCCAGCAGGGTAGCGTAGCCCACTGGTTTGCGTTGCCGCTACTGCCGATCTTTGTGATCTACTTTATTTCAGCTGTGGCAGAAACAAATCGAGCGCCGTTTGATGTTGCCGAAGGCGAATCAGAAATTGTTGCCGGCTTTCATGTCGAATATTCGGGGATGACCTTTGCAGTCTTTTTCCTCGCAGAATATGCCAATATGATATTAATTTGCACGCTGACATCGCTGATGTTTCTGGGCGGGTGGCTATCACCGTTTGAGGGAATTCCCGTTCTTGAAGGGCTATTCTCCTGGGTACCGGGAATCATCTGGTTGGCGGGCAAGATCTTTGTGATGGCCTTTATGTTCCTCTGGTTTCGCGCCACATTTCCTCGCTATCGTTATGATCAAATCATGCGTCTGGGGTGGAAAGTATTTATACCCATAACGATTGTATGGCTCGCTCTGGTGGGGGCCGCCGTGGTCGCCGAATTACCCTGGTGGTTCGACTGATGGCTAAGGTGATGATGTCTAGAACGAGTGTGTCCAGGAGGGGTGGCCGATGAGCGCTGCGGTTAAATATCTGCGCAGTTTGCTGTTGTTGGAACTGTTGGCAGGTCTGGCGCTTACGCTGAAACACTTTTTCAGGCCAAGCATCACTATCCAGTTTCCCGAAGAGCAGACGCCGATGTCGAATCGTTTTCGGGGTCTGCACGCATTGCGACGTTACCCCAACGGCGAAGAACGCTGTATCGCCTGTAAACTGTGTGAGGCGGTCTGCCCGGCGCTGGCGATCACTATTGAATCGGAAGAGCGTGACGACGGGACCCGTCGCACAAGTAGGTACGATATCGATCTTTCCAAGTGTATTTACTGTGGCTATTGTGAAGAGGCCTGTCCCGTGGATTCAATAGTGATGACTCGAGAGATTCAATACCACGCAGAAGAGCGCAGCGAACTGCTGTATGACAAAGCCAAGCTACTCGCCCAAGGTGATGCTCTGGAAGAGCAAATTGCCGCCGATCGAGCTCTTGATGCCCCTTACCGCTAGCCATACTGATTAATTTGTAGAAGCTGTCATTATGCAGACCGAAAAAATATTCTTTTATCTGTTCGCGGCGATATTAATTATCGCAGCCAGCATGGTCGTCACTGTGCGACATTCAGTGCGTGCAGCGCTGTTTCTGGTGCTTGCATTTTTTACATCTGCTGGGCTTTGGCTAATGCTTCATGCTGAGTTTCTCGCCATTCTGCTGGTGCTGGTCTATGTCGGCGCAGTGATGGTGTTATTCCTGTTTGTGGTGATGTCGGTAGACCTGGACCAGGGCCGTTTGCGGGAAGGGTTTGGACGCCACATGCCACTTGGACTTGTGATTACCGGCATTGTTATTGCCGAAATGGTCGCCATACTCAATATTGATGCACTAGCGTTGACTGCTCCAGAGACTCCCGCGTACAGCGGCAGTAATGTAGAGGCGATTGGGCGGCTGATGTTCGGTGAATACATCTATCCGGTAGAAATCGCATCGGTAATTTTGTTAGTTGGCATCATTGCTGCAATTTCGATGACCCTGCGTGGGCGCAGGCAGAGCCGCTATATTCCTGTGAGTGAACAGCTTGCGGCAAATAAGCGGGATCGACTCAGAGTGGTTGATTTGCGTGATGCTCCTGTCGATCCCTCGGTGACAGACCATTCAGGGGGGGGGCAGTCGTAATGGTTACCCTGTCCGATTTTCTAGTACTTAGCGCTATTTTATTCACCATCAGTGCGTTGGGGATTTTCATTAATCGTAAAAACCTAATTATTCTATTGATGTGTATCGAGCTGATGCTTTTAGCGGTTAACACCAATTTTCTAGCGTTCTCTTATTTTCTCGGTGACCTGCACGGTCAGATATTTGTATTTTTTGTGTTGACGGTGGCTGCGGCCGAATCGTCGATTGGCCTGGCAATTATTGTCCTGCTGATGCGCAATCGCGGTTCTATTAATGTGCAGGATATCCACGAGCTTCACGGCTAATCCCATGAGTGACATCAAAACCATCTGTTCGATTATCGTTTTTGCTCCTCTGGTTGGTGCAGTGCTCGCCGGTATGGGGGGGCGCTATATCGGTCGCGCGGGCGCGGCTACGGTAACGATCGCCGGCGTTGGCATAGCCTGCCTGCTTTCGATTCGACTGCTGCTGTCCCTACTCGCCAACGCCGCAGGTGTTGAATCGCCGGTTTATAACGAAACTCTGTACACCTGGCTGGAAAGTGGTGCATTGACTCTGCAGATCGGCTTTTTGATCGATCGCCTGAGTGCCACGATGATGGTAGTGGTGACCTTTGTTTCGTTAATGGTGCATATTTACACTATCGGCTATATGCGCGATGACCCAGGTTATCAGCGATTTTTCAGCTACATTTCACTGTTTACATTCGCCATGCTCATGCTGGTAATGGCGAATAACTTCGTTCAACTGTTCTTTGGCTGGGAAGGTGTGGGTCTGGTTTCCTACTTGTTGATTGGATTCTGGTATACCCGAGATTCCGCTATTTTTGCCAACATGAAAGCGTTTATCGTCAACCGCATTGGAGATATGGGCATGGTGCTTGGAATAGCATCTATTGCCTATTTATATGGTTCTCTGGATTATGCTAGCGTCTTTGCCGATCCGGCATCCCGTAGCGGCGTCACCTTCGAGATTATCAGCGGTAAGCCCTGGTCAGCGATTACTGTCACCTGCATATTGCTGTTTATTGGCGCTATGGCGAAATCTGCCCAATTTCCATTGCATGTTTGGTTGCCAGATTCTATGGAAGGTCCCACTCCTATATCTGCACTTATCCATGCAGCAACGATGGTCACGGCCGGTATATTTTTATTGGCGCGTACCTCGCCGCTTTTTGAGCTTTCGGAGACCGCGCTAAGTCTGGTGATGATCATCGGCGCTATTACCGCGCTGTTTATGGGCTTTCTCGGTATAGTCCAGAATGACATCAAGCGGGTCATAGCCTATTCAACCTTGTCGCAGCTGGGCTATATGACTGTCGCCCTGGGCGCCTCGGCCTATGCGGCGGGTATTTTCCATCTGACCACCCATGCATTCTTTAAGGCGCTGTTATTTCTTGCGGCTGGATCAGTGATTATTGCCATGCATCATGAACAGGACATGCGCAATATGGGTGG
>QNFC01000273.1 GCA_003645395.1 Gammaproteobacteria bacterium | reverse complement strand
TCGGAGCCACCCATTCCCTTACATACTAATGGAATTGAGAATTGAGAAACGAGTAGAATCGGCACTTATCAATTATGTTTTTTGCGCCTGGCTTTTTTATCTGTCAGGGGCATCGGCTAACTACTTTTACGCAACCCGGTAGCACAAACACACCATGACCAACGAAAACGCTATTACTGTCGATGTCGAATCAAGTTATGTTGAAATTCAGTCAGAACCAGATCTGGAGCGATTTGTGTTTGCCTACACCATAACCCTCACCAACGATGGCGACGTACCGGCCCGACTGGTGTCTCGCCACTGGGTGATTACCGATGCCAACGACGAAGTCAGAGAAGTTAAAGATATAGGCGTCGTCGGTAAAACTCCGCGCATCGATCCTGGCAAGAGCTTTACTTACCGCAGCCATGCCGTACTGGAAACCCCCTACGGCCTACTGCAGGGTAGTTACCAGATGATCACCGACGACGGCCAGGAATTTAACGCCTTAGTGCCCGATTTCAACGTGATTGCGCCGGATTTTTTGCATTGATCACCGTTACCGTCAATCAGGAGTCCGTAAACCTGCCAGCCGCTTGCACCGTGGCGGATTACCTCAAACAAAAAGGCATCGTCGGCAAACGACTGGCCGTTGAACTCAACCACGAAATCGTGCCCCGCAGCGACCACCCAACGCAGAAGCTTGCCGAGGGTGATCAGCTGGAAATCATCCATGCCATCGGTGGCGGATAACCCAACCCGATTTCTTCCTCATCGTTACAAACTCCGGATTCACTCGCATGACCTCCATCGCCCCTCTCGAAATTGCTGGCAAATCATACCAATCGCGCCTGTTGGTCGGCACTGGAAAATATAAAGACCTTATTGAGACCCGCGAGGCAATCGTCGCCAGCGGTGCCGAAATTGTTACCGTGGCGATTCGCCGGGTAAATATTGGCCAGAACCCAGGCGAACCGAATTTACTCGACGTCATCCCCCCAGAAGAATTCACTATCCTGCCCAATACCGCTTTCTGTTACACCGCCGAAGAGGCCGTGCGCACCTGCCGGCTGGCCCGCGAACTGCTCGACGGCCACAAGCTGGTAAAACTGGAAGTGTTGGGGGACGAAAGAACCCTGTTTCCGAATATGGTCGAAACCTTAAAAGCCGCCGAAACCCTGATCACGGACGGCTTTGAAGTCATGGTTTACACCTCCGACGACCCGATTCTGGCCAAACGGCTTGAAGAGATGGGCTGTGTAGCGGTGATGCCGCTAGCCGGGCCGATTGGCTCGGGCCTGGGAATCTGCAATCCCTACAACATCCGCATGATTCTGGAAAATGCCGAGGTGCCGATTCTCGTTGACGCCGGTGTGGGAACCGCCAGTGACGCCAGCCTGGCCATGGAACTGGGTTGCGAGGGCGTGCTGATGAACACTGCCATCGCCGGGGCAAAGGATCCCGTGCTCATGGCCAGCGCTATGAAAAAAGCCGTTGAAGCGGGTCGCGAGGCGTTCCTCGCCGGCCGCATTCCCCGTAAGCTCTACGCCAGTGCTTCATCACCGGTCGACGGCGTTATCAGTTGACGCCAGAGTTGAACCAGGCCCAGGCAGAAACCAGGCCAGCGAACTCCTCCACCGCAAATCATCGACCAATTCGCAGCTTTGTCATCCGCTCGGCGCGGATGACGACCGCCCAGCAAAAAGCCTTAGATCAGCACTGGGAACACTACGGAATTGAGGCGGAAGAGTCGATGCTCGACTACGGCCAGCTGTTTGGTCGAACTGCGAATACCTACCTGGAAATCGGCTTTGGCATGGGCCAGTCGCTGGTGAAAATGGCCGGGCTGCGCAGTGAAGATAACTTTATCGGTGCCGACGTCTGCCAGCCCGGCATTGGCGCCGTAATTGGCGGTGCCGAACGTATCGGCTTGAACAACTTAAAAATTCATCAGGGCGATGCCGTCGAACTCATGCGCCAGCGCATTCCAGCGGAGTCCCTCAGCGGTGTTTACGTTTTCTTCCCCGATCCCTGGCCCAAGCGCCGCCACCACAAGCGGCGATTGATTCAGCCTGAGTTTGTCGAGGTGATCAGTTCGCGCCTGAAACCCGGCGGATATCTGCACGTGGCGACCGACTGGCAAGATTACGCCGGCCACATCAGCAAAACCCTGCAAGCATCGCCCACATTAACCAACTGTGCTGACGACGGCCCCTACAGCCCGCGGCCCGATTACCGCTCGCTAACCAAATACGAAGCACGTGGACAGCGCCTGGGCCACGGCGTGTGGGACATTATTTACCGGCGAAAATAGCCGGACTTTTGCTCAAAAACAACTATCCCTGCTTAGGTTCCAACACGTGGCTGACCATGCCGTCTGCCAGTTTGGGCTCAAACCAGGTCGATTTGGGTGGCATCACCTCGTCAGCATCAGCCACCGCCATCAGCGCATCCAGTGACGTCGGGTAGAGCGAAAAGGCAACAGCCATTTCGCCACTATCAACCCGTCGCTCCAACTCACCCAGACCACGAATACCACCGACAAAATCAATACGCCCGTCAACACGTGGATCGTCAATACCCAACAGCGGCTCAATCAATAAGCCGTGTAACAAAGAAACATCCAGACTCCCGACTGGGTCAACTGGAATTTGGTCAGCCGACAAGTTAAGCCTGTACCACTGGCCATCCAGGTACATGCCAAACTCGCCGGCCCGCGCGGGTTTGACTGGTTCTGTTTCTACACTCAACTCAAACCGCTCTGCCACTGCCGCTACTAACTGTTCTGGAGTTGATCCCTGCAGGTCGGCGACCACCCGATTGTAGTCAAAGATCTGCACCGCCTGGTCCGAGAACAGCACTGACAGAAAATAATCTGACGCTAACTCACCGCCAGCGTTGCGACTGGCGGCCACTCGTGCCGCAGCCGCCGAGCGATGGTGGCCATCGGCAATATAGAGCGATGTCATGCCATCTACGATAGCCGTGATCTCTTCAATCTGCGCCTGTCCGCGCACCACCCAGAATTCATGACGCACTCCGTCACCCCGAGTCACGTCGACCTCTGAAATGGTGTCGGTAACCTGCCGCAATATCTCGTCAAGTCGCTGCTCAGCCCGATAAACCAGAAAAACTGGCCCGGTCTGGGTATTGAGGGCATCAATATGATTAACCCGATCCTGCTCTTTTTGCGGCCGGGTGAATTCATGTTTGCGAATGCGGTTCTGGTTATAAGCCTCAACCGATGCCACCGCCACCAGACCGGTCTGACTATGATCGCCCATGGTCAAGCGATAAACGTAATAGTGATCAACCGGGTCCCGCTGCAGTAGCCCCTGATTAATCAGTTGCTTCAGGTTCTCTACCCCTTTGGCATACACCGCATCGCTATAAACATCCGTGCCATCCGGCAAGTCAATCTCTGGTTTGGAAACATG
>QNFC01000272.1 GCA_003645395.1 Gammaproteobacteria bacterium | reverse complement strand
CATCAACTGGTGTATCTCGGGTTCTTCCCAGGTCTGACAAAACGTCGCTAAATTTTGCCGCGCATTACCGTCTAACATTAGCTCATCGTGGACTGCTGCATACACTGTCCGCGGATCATCCTCTGTGGATGGAAATTTGTTTTTCGGCAGTCCTGAGTTAAATTCCTCCCGCGTATAAATATCGTCATCGAAATTACCTTTGTTCCCGTTGTCGTCTGTCGTCATCTTTTTTCACCGTATTGTTAATGCTATGTTTGTTATCACTGTTTATCATTACATTAAAAAGGGATTTTCCAGCCCCCGCTTTTAATCACTATTGCCAACCCTGGGACTCTCCGGCCCTTCATTGAAAAATTAAACTTTGAAAAGTTGAGGCACTTTGTGCTGACAAGTAAACCTCACACATCTTTTCATTGGAGCACGCCCGCCCAGGCCCCTGTCCGTTCGCGCATCTCTTCTTTCATGGCAGAGGGCAGTAACTCGACCGGGTCCTGGCCGTCGCGGATTCTCCAGCCGCCACCCAGTGCCCGGTAAACCTGAACCAGATTGGTCGCCACATTTCCCCGCGTCGCAGTGAGCAGATCCTGCTGTTGTGCATCGGCGTTCAGGGTGCTGATAACCGTATTGAAATCAATCAGACCATTCTGATACTGGGCCGTGGAAACGGCCACTGAGCGCTTTGATGCCGCCGCCGCCAATTCGTATGACGCCAGCTGTTGATAGGATTTAAGGTAGGCGACGATTGAATTTTCGACATCCCCCTGCGCCTGCAGAACGGTATTTTGATAGTTCACCAGTAACTGCTGGAACAGTGCGTCCTGCAACCGCACATTGCTCCTGAGCCGTCCGTAATTAAAGATATTCCACTGAAACGCGCCGAACAGGTTCCAGACTTCGCTATCGCTCTCGAACAGATCACTGCTATGCATGGCGCTGCTACCGATCGAACCGCCGATAGAAAAATGTGGGTACAACTCGGTGACGGCATAACCGATCTGTGCGCTCTGGGCAGCAAGCTGCCGCTCGGCCGCGCGAATGTCGGGGCGTTGCCGGATAAGATTTTGCGGCATGCCCAGAGCAATGGTCGCCGGGGTGGCCGGAATATCGCGCTGCTCACCCAGCAGGTAATTCATATTCTGCGGCGGTTTGCCCAGCAGAATCGCCAGCGCGTTTTTTAATTGTTGTAAGGAGCTTTCCAGTGCTGGCACACCGGCGATGGTGTTGTTCAACAGGCTCTCGGCCTGGTCCTTATCGAGCTCACTGACTTCGCCGACATTAAATTTTGCCGTGGCAACGCGCAGGCTTTCCCGCTGAGATTTAACGCTTTTTCTGGTGACTTCAAGCCGAGCCTGGAAGGTGCGGATAAGCAGATAGTTCTGGGCGACCTGCGACAACAACGACACCAGCGCGCCGTCATAGTCAGCCACACTGGCGTCCAGTTCGGCTGAAGCGGATTCCACCTGCAGTCTGAAACGCCCCCAGAAATCGGCTTCCCAGCTAAGATTGAACCCCAGGTCGTACTCATTAAAAATATTTTGGTTGGCTTTCTCACGGGTTGCCGAACCAGTGATCTGCTGCACCTGGGGATACTGATTGCCAACCGCAATGGCCAGTTGCTGTTGCGACTGCAGTACGCGCAGCCCCGCCGAGCGCAACGTCAGGTTTTCTTCCAGCGCGGTCTCGACCAGCTGATCAAGTACAGGGTCCTGAAAAGCGGTTTGCCACCATCGAGGGTCAACCGGGGAATCATCGCTAACAAGCGGATCACCAATGTCCAGCCAGTCGCTCTCAACAAGTGCCATTGGCTGCTGGTAGTCAGGGCCGAGCATCGTGCAACCGGATACCATGAGGGCCGCTAACAGGTTAGCACTAACTGTCTTTAACAGGGGTCTCATACTAATCCTTACTGCAGCGCTGACGGTGCCGGTGTGTCCTCACCACCTTGCCCGGTACCGGTCATCACCAGCACCGAACAGCTGGTGCCAACCCGCAGTGCGACCCCTTCGGGAATCTTTGTCATGTGAATACGTACCGGCACGCGCTGGGCCAGTCGAATCCATTCAAACGTTGGGCTGATATTGGGCAACAACTCAAAACCGGTGCTGCCATCCTGCTGGGCGATACCCCAGCCGAGGCTATCCACATAGCCTTCTACTGGCTTATCGGGATAGGCCATCAAGGTAATAATGGCTTTGTCGCCGGCAACCATTCTCTCTATCGTGTTCTCCCTGAAGAATCCATCAATCCAGTAACTGTTGACGTCGACCAGTGCCAGCGCCGGCTGGTTAGCGACGGCCTGACTACCGAGCCGCAGGTTGAGGTTGGTGATATAACCATCTACCGGCGCCCTGACCTGGGTGAATTCGAGATTCAACTCTGCTTGCTGCACATTGGCCCGAGCCTCACGAACACTGGCATTGGCCTCGCCGGGCGCGCCGAGGTTGGCTTTTGCCTCTGCCAGATCGGCCTCTGCCTGGATCAGCGTGGCCCGCGCCTGGGCCAGGCTGGCGACTGCGCCTTTTCGTTTTTCCACCACAACCTCGTAGTTTGCCCTGGCACTATCCACCGATTTTTGCGACGTTGCCCTTTGTGGCAGCAGCTCCTGTTGCCGCTGGAGTTCGGCCTTATTCTTTGCAATGGTGGCAGTGGCTTCGGTGATGGCACTTTGTGCCTGCAGCACTGAACCCCGGGCAACGTCTATCTGGGCTGCTACCGCCTCCACCTGTTTTTCCTGAGCCAGATAACTGTCTCCGGTTTTGTCGTACTGCGCGCGAGCCTGATCCAGGCTGACCGCGAAGGTACGTGGATCAATTTCAAACAACAGGTCGCCCGCCTTGACGAACTGATTGTCCTTCACCGCAAGCCTGACTATAGGGCCGGTCACGCGTGGCGTAATCTGAATCACCTCGGCACGCACCTGGCCGTCGCGGGTCCAGGGATTAACCACATAATCCCAGTACTTCAACAACACGACCAGTGCGGCAACTGTGACCACCGCAGCAGTGAGCAGGTGATTGCGAGACAGTTTCACATTAGCTTCCTATAACAAAGGTCCCGATCAGGACCGTATAAAAAATCATCATCGCCACCATGACCAGCGGAGGATAAAAAAAGTACCGCGACAGGCGGTAACGGTTGAGCAGGTGTCCGCTCAGCAGAGCCAGCGACACACCGAAGACAGCTGCCACTAGCAGCGGTGGCAAATAAACACCGCCGATGGCAAGCTCATGGGGAATGGGCAACATCAGTGTCGATCCGCTTGCATCAGGCAAAACGCTCTTCATGCCAGGGTGTCCAGTCGACATTACCGGCCACATTAGCAAAGTCAAGCAGAGCCAATGAGGTTCCCCGATAAGCGCCCAGCAGGCGGTAAATATTTTCCTGCTCCGCAACGCTCATGCTGTCCCCGTCGGCACCGTCCAAATGCGTTTCAATAT
>QNFC01000271.1 GCA_003645395.1 Gammaproteobacteria bacterium | reverse complement strand
GTGGGCGACCATGATCTCTGGCGATGGGCAGGCGTAGCCGGGTGAGTTGTGGTGTTCGGCAAACCAGTAGCGGTGATAGCCGAGGCGGTCGCAGAGCTGGGCCAGTTTGATGCTGTTGAGTATGGCCTGGCTGGAACTGCCGTTGTCGTGGATGGGGGCCTGGTCGGTGACGCTGAGGACGAGGGGTTTTTTGCGACGGTTACTGGTTGTGTTCATTACGCTGGGGTGATTACCAAAGGAGAGTATGGGGACGCAGATCCCGATTTATGTTGTGGGGCTCATTTTACCTTGGTTAAACGGTCAGGTTGGTGCGTATTGTTTGTCTTACGGCAACCGATGAGTAGTTATCGGCTGCTTATTCGCTGCGCAGAGCAGTTAGCGGGTCGGTACGCGCCGCGCGGATCGCCGGCACTACGCCGCTGAGTAGCCCGATGCCCGCAGCAATGGAGAGGGAGGCGAAGATATAGTTCCAGGCGTTACTGACTGGCAGGTTTGGCAGTAGTTGATTGGCAATGAAGACGACGATGACACCCAGCCCCAGCCCCGCCAGCCCGCCGGCGATGGAGAGAATGGTGGACTCGCCTAAAAACAGGGCGGTGATCTGGCCGCGGGTGGCGCCGACCGCCCGTAACAGGCCAATCTCGCTGATGCGCTCCTGCACGGCGATAGTCATCACCGTGAGTATGCCCACGGCACCAACCAGTAGGGAGATGCCGCCAAGGGCGGCGATGCCCAGGGTAATGACATCGAGTATGGTGTTGAGGGTGGCGAGCATCTGCTCCTGGGTGGTGATGGTGAAATCCTCGCTGCCGTGGCGGCGCATCAGGGCCTTTTTAAGGCTCTTGGCCATCTGCTCTGCGGTGAAACTGTCGTGGTAGTTAATGTCGATTTCCATCACGCCTTCGCGGTTAAACAGCGACAGTGCTGATGCGGCGGGGATGTATAAGGTGTCATCGAGGTCAAAGCCGAGGAACTGGCCTTTTTCTGCCATCACCCCGACAATTCGAAATCGGTATGTGCCGACCCGAATCACCTCGCCGAGTGCAGGTTGGTTAGCAAAGAGTTCTTTTGCCATGGTGGCGCCGAGCACCGCATAAGCACGCGGGGCCTCGGGGTTGTCGTTGGGTAGAAAAGTGCCCTCGGCCACTTCCATCTGCCACATGCTCGGCATCGCTGGGCCGACGCCAAAAATGGTGGTGCGACGGGAGCGTTTGCCGGCTTCAACATCGGCATTGCCCTGCACCAGCGACATCACTTTGGCGACGCCGGGCAGGTTACGCAGGGATTCCCCGTCGGCAATGCTCAGTGGCCGCACGGCGTTGATCACTCCGGTGGGTGGGCCGTGGGTTGAGCGCTTGCCTGGGGCGATGCCGATTAGATTAGTACCGAATTGGCTGAATTCGGCGGTGATGTAATCGTGTAATCCAGTGCCGATGGCGGTGAGCAACGTTACCGTGAGAATACCAATCGCGATGCCGATGCCGCTTAGAATACTGCGGGTGCGGTGGCCGATGATGGCCGCGCGAGTGAAGTCGAGCATGTCGATGTGGCGCATGGTTATTTATTGCCCACTTTTATTTGCTCCCCACCTTCATTTACTCCCCATCAGGGCCAGCACCGGGTCGAGCTGTGCAGCCCGGCGAGCGGGTAACCAGCCAAACAGCAGGCCACTGATCAGCGCAATAATAACACCGCCAATAATTGCCCAGAGCGGGGCGTGGGCGGGGATTGCGGGGTAGAGTGCTCTAACTATCCAGGCGCCGCCAAGGCCAATTCCCAGCCCGACAATCGCCCCGGAAATCGACAGCAGAAAGGCCTCGGTGAGAAACAGCTTTAAGATTTGACTGCTTGGTGCTCCGAGGGCTTTTAGTAGCCCCACCTCGGCGGTGCGCTGGGAGACAGACACCAGCATCACATTCATGATCAACACCCCAGCCACGATCAGGCTGATGGCGGCGATACCGGCCAGCGCCAGGGTGAGGGCTGAAAAGATCCGGTTAAAGGTTTTCAGTAGTGCATCCTGGCTGAGCACGGTAATGTCGTCGTCGCCATCGTGACGTTGGGCGATGGCCTGGTGCAGGCGGGTTTTAAAGGCTTCAACATCGATGCCTTCGCCACGGCTGATGAGTATTCTAAAAACTGACTGGGTATCGAATAGCTGCTGCGCAGTTGCCACCGGCACCACGACGATTTCGTTCCAGTCCAGATCAAACGAGTTGCCCTGCTCGACGAGTACGCCGACAACCCGAAAGCGGCGATCTTCGACTCGAATCCACTCACCGACGGCAGATTTGTCGCCAAACAGTTCCTGTTTCAACGTGTAGCCGAGTACCGCGATGGACGTGGCCCGGCGGGGGTCAGGGGTGGTGATGAATTTGCCCTGGCCAACTTCAAGCCTGCGTATCTGCTGAAGGTCTGCGGTGGTGCCGACGATGGGCGTGTCGCGACTCATGCTGCCACGGGAAACCGGTCCTGAACCAACCACAATGGGCGCAAGTTCGTCGACCCCGGTGGTACGTTTGAGGGCCAGGGCATCGTCGAGGGTTAAATCACGCTCGGTGACACCCATCATTGGCGGCGGGCCACCGGTGGTCTCGGAACGGCCGGGCAGCACGATCACCAGATTAGTGCCGAGGGAGCTGAACTGGTTAATGACAAAATGACGAGCGCCATTGCCCAGCGAGGTGAGCAGAATTACCGCTGCCACGCCGGTAGCAGTGGCGGCCAGAATTAGCATCAGCCGGACCCGGTTGGCGGTGATCGCCCCAAAGGCAAGACTCAGGCGGTCAATCCAGGTCATTGCCGTTCTGGTTCTCTTTATTGAGTGCTGAAATAGAATCTAAAATAAGACTGTTATCCGGCTCTGAATTTTGGTTTTTATTTAAATCATTATTTGAAATAGAATTAAGGTTTTCGCCGCCCCCCACCCTACTATCAGAGACTATCCTGCCGTCGACCAGCTTTATCTTCCGGCGAGCGCGCTGGCCTATCTGTTCGTCGTGAGTGACGGTAATCAGGGTGATCCCTTCCAGATTGAGCGCCTCCAGCTGGTTGACTACTTCTCTACCGGATTTTTGATCAAGGTTGCCGGTGGGTTCATCAGCAAGAATTAGCGAAGGCCGCATGGCCATGGCCCGGGCGATGGCAACGCGCTGGCGTTGACCGCCGGAGAGTTCGTTAGGCTTGTGGTCGGCGCGCGGAGTGAGATCGAAACGTTCAAGCAGTTCGGCGACTCGCTGTCGGCGCTCGGCGGGGTCGATACCGGCGACGGTCATTGGCAACATCATATTATCCGCCGCGCTGAGCCGGGCGATTAGATGAAACGATTGAAATACGAAACCGATTCGAGTTCCACGCAGGTTGGCAAGCTCGGTATCGCTGAGCACGGTCACGTCGCGCCCCTCAAAGCGGTAAAGCCCGCTAGTGGGCGTGTCGAGCAG
>QNFC01000270.1 GCA_003645395.1 Gammaproteobacteria bacterium | reverse complement strand
TGCCGCGAATGCTAAATTAAATGCAGCCCGGTTTAGTTGGGATGAATCCGCTGGGGCGTTAGTATCTGTGTTCAAAAGGGCAGTGGCTAATCGTCATCCTCGTTAAGCTATGAAGGTTCTTCATTTTTACAAAACCTATTTGCCTGACACCATTGGTGGTGTTGAACAAGTGATCAACCAGCTGATTCGGAAAACTGGTGAGTTGGGCGTCGAGCACGAGGTGTTAGCGTTGACGCCCGGGAAAAATGAAGAAACAGTAACTGTGGATGGCCATTTAGTTCATCGTTGCCGAACTCATTTTGAGATTGCATCGACTCCGTTTTCGCTATCAGCCTTTTCAAAGTTTAATAGGCTAGCTAAAAAGGCTGATATTATTCATTATCATTTTCCGTATCCATTTTCTGATGTACTGCACCTGGCTACTAGAGTTAATAAGCCAACTGTTATCTCCTATCATTCAGATATCATTAAGCAAAAATATTTACTTAAGTTGTATCGACCACTGATGTATCGTTTTTTAAGTAGCGTTGATCACATTGTCGTGGCATCACCCAATTATCTAAAAGGTAGTGATGTTCTTTCTCATTTTAAAGACAAAACAAGTGTCATCCCGTATGGGCTTGAAAGGAACTATAATTCTAATAGTTCTTCTGAACTATTAGAATTTTGGCGAAAAAAAATTGGCCCAAAATTTTTCTTATTTATAGGTGTTCTTCGATATTATAAAGGCTTGCATACTTTAATAGAGGCTGCGCGTAACGCCGAGTATCCTATTGTGATCGTGGGTAAAGGCCCTGTTGAGAAAGAGTTAAAAGCTCAGGCGGCGAAACTTGGGGTAAGTAATATACATTTTGTTGGTTTTCTAACTGATGAGAATAAAGTGGCACTGTTAGAGCTTTGTTATGCAGTGGTTTTTCCGTCACATCTTCGTTCTGAGGCTTTTGGTATAGCTTTATTAGAGGGCGCTATGTATGGCAAACCTATGATTTGTTGTGAGATTGGCACCGGTACAACTTTTATTAACGTTGACAAGGAAACTGGCATTGTTGTTCCGCCTGGTGAACCTGCTGCGCTCCGACAGGCAATGGATTACTTATGGAGTCACCCAGAAGCAGCGCGGGTAATGGGTAAACGGGCAGAGGAGCGTTATTGGAGTTTGTTCACAACTGAAAAAATGGCTCGATCTTATGTGGATTTGTACAAAAAATTGATTGAGCGTTCTGCTACTTGCCGAACTAACTCGTAATTTCAAGGTAGTCTGTGCTGTATATTGCCTGATAGATATACTGACCCTGAATCCTGGTAAAAAAGACAGCTGGTCGAGCGTAAAGAGTCTGCATTTTTGGTGTCCTCGAATAACGACTCTAGGAAAGATCGAGAGGAATAAAATTGTCAGAAAAGGATAGTCATGTCACTTAATAAGGGCCGCTGGGCGAGACGGCTGGCTTTTCTTCACGATGTCTTTTGGATCGTTCCTTCGATAGTGGTGGCTTATTTAGTACGCTTCAACCTGGAGTGGCACGGATCAGTGATGGTCCATAACTTGCGCTATCTGGTGTTGACTGCGTTGGTGTGCCATAGCGTCTGTTTTTTGCTGTTTGGGCTTTATCGTGGTGTCTGGCGGTTTGCCTCGGTGCCGGATCTGGTGCGTATTCTTAAAGCGGTGGTTGTAGGGGCGGCCTTTGCTGTGTCCGGCGCGATTGCATTTGATCGACTGGACGGCGTGCCGCGCACAGTGCTGATACTTTATCCGGTGTTTCTCGCGCTTGGTTTGTCGGTGCCGAGGTTGCTCTATCGTTGGTTTAAGGATCATCGTTTGGGTCTACCGAGCCATGAGCAGCCGCGGGCCCTGATTGTCGGGGCAGGTACAGCGGGTGAGCTGCTTGTGCGCGATCTACTTCGCGGCAAGCAGTACTTGCCAGTGGCGCTACTTGATGACGATGGTTACAAACAGGGTAGCGAGATTCACCATGTGCGGGTGATGGGACCGATTAGAAATTTACCAAAGGTCGCAGCTAAGACTCGGGCAGATCTAGTTCTACTGGCAATCCCCGGCGCTCCACATATGGTGCGACAGGCAGTAGTTGCTTTTTGTAATGAAGCACAGTTACCCTGCAAAACTTTGCCCTCGATTGATGAGCTGCAAGATACTGGCGATCTTGGCGGTAGGCTGCGTTCGATCGAGATTGAGGACTTGCTTGGTCGTGATCAGGTGATGCTTGACGAAACGATGGTTAAAGAGTTTTTGCAAGATAAGCGAGTTTTGGTTACCGGTGCGGGGGGTTCAATTGGTAGTGAACTTTGCCGGCAAATTTTACGTTTCGGGCCAGCCACCCTGGTGGCATTGGATAATGGCGAATTTAATTTGTATCAAATTGATTCCGAAGTCGTATCACTGGCTCCTGCCAAATCTCAATGGGTGCCGCTGTTAGGGGATGTGCGCGATACTGAATATCTTGAAAAGGTGTTTGAGAACTTTTCCCCGCAAGTGGTATTTCACGCGGCTGCGTATAAGCACGTGCCGCTGCTGGAAACCAACGAAGCGCAGGCGGTGGCGGTTAATGTGTTTGGTACCTGGAATGTATTGCAGGCAGCATTACGCAATAACGCTGAGCGCTTCGTGCTGGTCTCTACCGACAAGGCCGTAAGCCCTGGCAATGTGATGGGAGCGACGAAGCGAGTAGCGGAGTTGATTTGCGGAGCGACGCAGGATTACGGATCGGTTGGTCAGGAACCGATGACACAAATTGTCGTTACCCGTTTTGGCAATGTCCTGGGTTCGACGGGGTCGGTGGTGCCGCGGTTTCGTCAGCAGATTGCAGCGGGCGGTCCTGTTACGGTTACTGATGCGGAAATGACCCGGTTTTTTATGACTATCTCTGAGGCCGTCAGCCTGGTGCTGCAGGCCGGTGCACAGGGTGAGGGTGGTCAAGTTTATGTGTTGCAGATGGGTTCGGCGGTAAAAATTATCGATTTGGCCCGGCAGATGATTCGTCTCGCAGGTTTGGTGCCTGACGAGGAGATAGCCATTGAGTTTACCGGAGTCAGGCCGGGTGAAAAAATACACGAATCACTGTTTTATCCAGAAGAGTCCGCGGTGGAGACGGTCCACGGTAAAATTTTGCGCGCGGTTGGTGAAAAACAGTCAATTGATGTCGTTGATGCGGCGCTGGCAGCGCTCCGCGCTGGGTTAGATCAGTCAGATCAGGTAACTGCTGTCAAAGCATTGCGCGGTGCTCTTGCTGATTTGGTGCCCAGCTTGCCTCGCAGTCGCGAAGAGCCTGAGGATGTGATGTCACGGGAACAAGGGGTGGTGGTACCACTACCAGGAGCTATTTAGGCCAGGGTGTATTCGTCGATTTAGCTCGACTAAAGATGGAGTTTTATAGGAGACGGGGCGTTAGTGATGAAATACCGGAGTTTTGCATGGGCTAACCCGGTGGG
>QNFC01000269.1 GCA_003645395.1 Gammaproteobacteria bacterium | reverse complement strand
CTCAGGTTTGGTACTCAGGTGTGGTCAGGCGGCCGAGGTTGGTGAGGATTTCGTAACCGATGGTGCCGGCCGCTTCTGCCAGCTGATCGATGGTTACCAGAGGCCCTACCAGGAGAACGGGGTCGCCTACGCAGACAGCACCGGTGGGCAAGTGGCTGATATCCACGCTGATCAGGTCCATCGATACGTTTCCTACCACCGGCGCCAGCCACTCGCCGATTTGAACCTGTGCGCGATTGCTGGCGTGGCGGGGGTAGCCGTCTGCATAGCCGGCGGCAATGGTGGCCAGCCGGCTACCGGCCCCAATGTTGGCGGTTGCGCCATAGCCGACGCTACCGGTTTTGTTCACTTCTCTAATCTGAATGATCGGCGCGCTGATCTCAACTACCGGCTGCATTGGGCTGGTTTGTGTCGGTTGTGGATTAACGCCGTAACAGGCTGCGCCGGCGCGACACAGGTCAAAATGGAAAGCAGCGCCGAGAACAATGCCAGACGAGTTGGCCAGACTTTTTGGAATCTGTTGCATCGCTGCGGGCAGCCCGTCCATTAAATCGTTAAATTTTTTCAGCTGCTGCTGATTAATGGACGCTGCGGGTATTTCCGCGCTGACCAGGTGGCTCATCAGCAAAACCGGATTGAGTCGTTGCTGCAGGCCCGGATCGGCGGTGATAGCGGCGAATTCGCCAGCGGTAAGGCCAAGGCGCTGCATTCCGGTATCGATATGCAGCGCGCAGCCGTGGTCGGTTAGTGATCCCGCCGCCGACCAGGTTTGAATGTCCCCCAGGCTGTTAATCACCGGTAGCAGACGTGCCTGGTGGAAGCGCGCCGGCGGGTAGCCGCTTATGCCATTGAGTACGTAGATCTGCGGCAGCGGTAGTTGTTGACGCAGTAGTTCGCCCTCTTCGAGCGTGGCGACAAAAAAATTGCGACAGCCCGCCTCAAATAACACCCGGCTGACCTCGATCATTCCCAGGCCATAGCCGTCGGCCTTCACAACCGCCGCGCAGTCAGCGGGTGCTGATAATTTGCTCAGGGCGTCGAAATTTTGCACCAGGGCGTTAAGATTGACGTAGCGTTTCAGATTGCGCATGGACTTAGGGAAAGTAAAAAATTAAATGGCCGATTGGCGAGCAATTTGGGGCCGCGTTTGGGTTTTTATTTTGGTCGTATCATCGTGATAAGAGTATAGCTGAGCCGTGGATGACGGTCGTGAATCTGGATGCGAATGAGCGACCGTTTACGACGCCAGTAGATCTAACTAGTGCATCACTTGAACACAGCAAATTGGCAGCGGCGAACTGCTGCGTAGAGCAGAATATCCCGAAACTTTAGATTCCCGTTTAACAAGTAGGCAGAGGCAATTGCCCGATAGCAGTATTGAACAACGGCTGGCTGTGTTAACCGATAGCCATGAACAGGGGCGACTTGCGGTCACCGACGGAGTTGCTTTGCGCTATTGCCGGTGGATGCCAGTTAATCCGCGGGGGCGGGTGCTGTTGTTATCGGGTCGGGGCGGTTTTCTGGAGAAATACTATTCCACCGTCATTCGCTTGCTTGAGCGTGGGCTTGAGGTGGTGAGTTTTGACTGGCGGGGTCAGGGGTTATCAAGTCGTTTGCTCGCCGATTGCCAGCGGGGTCATGTTGATGATTTCGTCGACTATATCGCTGACCTGGATCGGATATGGACGGAACTGTTCCAGTCGCCAGCTGACACCGATAACTATTTGTTAGCTCATTCAATGGGGGCCCATGTTGCCCTGCGCTGGCTGCGGGAAAGGCAGGCGGGGCGAGCTGCTTTTCGCCATGCCTGGCTAACGGCTCCGCTGTTCGGTGTCGACACACGGCCCTATCCACTGGCGGTGGCTAAAGCGCTTGCCGCAATGGTTTGTGTAGTGGGAGGTCATCAGCGATATGTCTTTGGGGGTGGGCCTTATCGACCCGAAACCTACCGTAAAGAGGGCCTCGCCAACCTTAGCTCAGATAGCCAACAAATGGAGTATGAGCTGGCGTGTCTGCAACAGGATCCGGCGCTACAGTTGGGCTCGCCGACCTTTGGCTGGTTGCGCGCAGGGTTCAGGTCGATGAGTTGTTTGCATAGTCGTGGTTATGTTGAGCAGATTGAGCAGCCGATCACTCAGTTTGTTGCCGGTGATGAGTTAGTAGTAAACAACGCTGCCTGTGCGGATGTACAACGGCGCCTGCCCCATGGCGAGTTGCTGACTATTCCCGACGCAAAACATGACTTGCTGATTGAAAAGGGGGCCTTGCAGGCCCCCTTATGGAACAAGATTGACCGCCAGTTATCCGCGGATTTTGACGCGGATTGACGGACGATGGGCCTGGCTAAAATCCCATAATTTTCCGATAACCCCGCCAGAAACCGCGGATACCGGATTCGGTCAGGGTGGTGTCCTGAAATTCGGTGACCGAGTCGCCGCCCATCAGCACCACCGATGATTTTTCACCATCACGAACAATGCCGTTCTGGACAATCTCGCAGACGTCGCCATCTTCCATCGAGATCAACCCGGCGGGGCCGATCAGGTTGATCTGCTTGATGCGCATGGCCCGCTGTTCGGGGGTGTCGTCGGCGTAGCCGAAATAAGTCCAGATCAGTTCAAACTTGTCGGGTCCGTGGGTGAGAATCTGCCGGGTGGCCAGGGTATTGGCAATCTGCTGGGCTACCAGGTTAGGAAAAATCACGTGAATGCAGAGGGTGTCGCCGTCATCAAATTCCGGCCAGCCCGCCAACACCGAAGGGTCATGTAGGGTGAAGCCTTCCTGATAGGTGCGAATGTCGGCTGTTTTGTAAGCGTCAATGCGGTCCTCGTCAGTACCGGCTTTGGAGTGGATGCAGTTGTGCATGCCAGTCTCATCAAGTTCGGTGCCGCAAATCTGTGAGGCTCGGTAGAGGCCGAAAGTGGTGTGGAACAGGTGCAGTAGGCTGGCGTGGTAAGGATCGTGGGTATTGTCGGCGTAGAGTTTCCAGTTACTGTTAATAAACTGGCGATGGTAACCGAGTAGCTCCACCGGGCGGTTAAACATGCGCCGGTGGTAGTCACTCATTTTGGGCCCAAAGTAGGTTTCTACGTTGGGCATGTCGTGATCAAAGGTGGCAAAAATACAGTCGCCAAACACTTCAACCTTTAGTTTTTGCAGGCCGTGGTCCTTCATGTCGAAATCTTTTGGGTAGCCGCCTTTGCCGCCGAGACCGCGCCGAAAGGGTACGCCGATCAGATCGCCCGAGGTATCAAATGCCCACTGGTGGTAAACACAGGTGAGGGTCTCGGTATTGCCATTATTTTCCCGGCAGACCTTGGCGCCACGATGAGCGCAGCGGTTGACCATGGCGTGAAATTCGCCGTCTAAACCATGGGTGACAATAACAGGCGTATCGCCAATCTGGGTGGTTTTGTAATCCCCCTGATTGGGCAGCTCAACCGCGAGGGCGACGTAG
>QNFC01000268.1 GCA_003645395.1 Gammaproteobacteria bacterium | reverse complement strand
CTTGCCAAGAATAAACCATAACTCCTTGGGACTATGTAACCGTCCGGGACGGAACAAATAGCGAATTAAGGGGGCTAAAGCGGCGTGGCAGAGGCGGATCAAGGGAGCGCTGTCTACACAGGGTTTAGTAGGCAGTGATTAATTTGGTGAGACTGAAAGTTGTTATTTTTAGAGGTTTAGAGGGGGAACATCAACCTGAGCCAATAAACCGATCCCTCGGGCCGATTTCGGGCACCAAATTCCCGTTGGGCCTTGGCGACAACGGCCAGGCTACCAAGTTGGTAGCGCACGCCGGGGCCGATGGCAAATACCCGGGTCTGGGTGTTGTTAACGCGTTTGCCGTCGACACGGTCGTCTTCGAGGTCGTTCCAGTAATAACCCTGAATGCCGATGTTTAGTTTTGGGGTGGCCCGCCAGCTAGCGGCGTAGTCCATATGAAAAGCCTTGCCAGAACGGTGTTTGCTCTCCAAGCCCGTGCGGGGGTCGATGTAATCGTTGTTAGTGGTGTTGAAATCAATATTAAAAATGCCGGTAATTTCCCAGCGCGGTTTGACCAGGCTAAACAGTGCTGCCGGTTTGATGGTCCAGTGGTTATTGCCGAGGTTGGCAACCTTGTGTTTGTCGTATTTACCGGTGGGGGCAATAAAGTCAACGTAAAGCACGGCGTGCACATCACCCCACCGGTAGAACAGATTCACCGGCGCAAAGATCAAATCACCGACACCTTTTTCGGTAAACCAGCGTCCACCTACTTTGAGCCGCTTGTCGAGTAGCGCAAAGCCAAAATCGGGTGCCCAGCGGCCGCCGAGAATGCGGATATCCCGCTCTGGCATCCAGAAGTAGCGAAACACATTGCCGGTGATGCGGGCCTTGAAATCATCCAGCGGGCCGACCTGAATCTCGTTGCCATCGCCGCCGGTGAATTTATCTGCGCGATAGTGGAAGCTGTAGTTGAGCCAGTAAACACCTGGCGGGGGAGCCACGCCGGACATAAAATCATCTGCACCCAGGGGGGCGGATGAGAGCAGACCGCCAGACGGCCCAATTGGTGAGGTGCCTGCCGCCGCCATGACAGGCATTGCAGATAACAGCCAAAGTAGCGCCAGTACGCATGATTTCATGGATAACCCTTTCCTGAATGAGAATGTTTTTCTATTAGCTGGCGAACTGGGCCAGGTGCTGCTGCGCCAATTCCATATCCTCGATCCAGGGGAAAAAGCGGTTTGGGCTGTCAAAACGGCTGACAAAATCGTCGGCTATTGCCGTGTTTTTCGCAGCGGCCATCACCACGGACGCCAATGCCGGCTCGAGTGGCTCCAGCAGCTTGTTGTTAAAACTGTAGGCGGCGCGGCCAAAGTTTTGCCAGTGGCGCTCAAAGGTGTTGGTCATCCACTGTTCATCAAACGGGGCATCACCGTTTGCCTGGACTTGCTCGAGCAGGTTCTGGGTCATGTGAATGCCGTTATTGCCGCCCTGGCCTCCGACTGGATCAAAGGCCATGGCGGTATCGCCTAGTGGCGTGACAATAGCGCCGGAGGGCAACCGGCCCACCGGGTGGCGCACGGTGGGGGGAAAGCCGCCTTTTAACCAGCCCATTTCATCCATTAATTCCATGTTTTCGCAGGCTTCGAGTTCCCAGGGGGCGTGCTGGCGAACGAACTGTTTACCAACTTCTACCGCCTCGGCGCCAGAACGGCAGTCGTCGAACAGGTCCATGGGCCCGCCGGGTTTGGCCTCGAATATCATTGAATAGCAGCGCTGCCCGGTTTTGTGAAAATAGGGCAGCCAGAAATACTCGCCCCATTCCGGGAACAGGTTGAACTTGAGGGCCGGGAACTTGAACCCGGGGAATTTCCGGTCGTCAACGCCTTTGACCAGCAGCATCGCTATCCGCCGTTGTGGCCGGTCATAAACGCTACGTTCAGGGTCGCGCTGGAACACCTCACCCATCAATTTGGCCTTGCCGGCGGCAACAATGGTTAATTCGTGCTGCGCAGCGATGGCCTCCAGCTGTTCCAGTTCCACCGACTGAATCACCAGAGTGCCGCCACGGGTCTCGAATTCCTCCATCCAGCGCGAGCACTTAAGGCGTAAATCGACCACCTGAATTGGCCCGGCTGCACGGCCAATCAGTCGCGGGCCGGGCTGGCCATCAGCCACCAGGGTCAGGTCGATGCCGACGGCCTCGGGCTCGGAGCCCCAGTAATCCAGGCCATAGCGGCGCTCTATCTGCGCGCTGGCGTGCTGAATTCCGTTGAGCCCGGTAGGGGGGACATCATTTAACCAGTTGGACGCGGTGCGATCAGAATAAAGCGTCACCTCATGCCCCTGATCAAGCAGGCCGATGGCACAGATTAGTCCGGCCTGACCGGCGCCGATAACCGCAATTTTTCTACTCAAAACAAAGTCCTTTTAGAGCAGGTGGTAAGAAAACAGACGCGCCCGTTAGAGTGAGCACCCTGGGGTTTTATGAGCGCTTTCTTAAATCAAGATAACAATCAGTGAGTTTGCCTTAGCTCTTCAAGCCAGCCATAAATGCGGTTTAGTTCCGCTGTTGCGGCGGCAAACTCCTGATCAAGTTGCAGAAAAGCGTGGTCCATTTGTGGTACCGCTGACAACCGGGTTGCCACCCCAGCCTGGGCCAGGGCAGCGCTCATTGCCAGGGTGTGGCCCAGCAGGTCATCGCTGTTGCCGCAGGTCAGGTAGGTGGGCGGAAACCGCTCAAGGTGCGGGGCAAAAATGGGGCTAACAAACGGTGACCAGTGATGGGCTAGAAAATTGTTGCCCAGGTAGGCCAGGTTGTAGCGCACTTCAATAGAACCCTGATAACTGCCGGGGGTCTGCATTAATAGCGGAAAATCAAACACCCCGTAATTGAATAGTGCACCGACAAACTCAGGTGGCTTGCCAGTCGGTATATCCAGGCCGGCCTGCTCCAGCGCCGCTGCATCGGTGGCGGCAATAATGACTGCAGCGGCAAGATTAGCGCCGGCCGAGTCCCCGGCGATTAGCAACGCACCTCCATCGCCACCCAGCTGGGCATTGTGTTTGGCGCACCACCAGGCCCCGGCCAGGCAATCTTCTACCGGTACGGGGAATTGCGCTTCGGGTGCCAGGGAGTAGTCAAGATTGACCACCAGGTAACCCTGGGCGGCGATGAGCATGGCCATGCGCCGCACGCTGGCGGCGCTGCCTACGCACCAGCCGCCACCGTGCAGGTAAAGCATGAGTGGGTGGGGGCCTTCAGCCGCCGGGCGATAAACTTCGGCAGACAGGGTTCTGTCAGCCGGGCCGGGCAGGGTGATGGTTTCGCAACTTACCCCGGCAGGCAGCGGGGTGTTGGCACCGGAAAAATCCAGCAGTTCCCGCCAGGCGGGAATCTGGGTAACTTCACTGGGAACCGGATGGCGAAAAATCTCTTCGCCCATCAGCAGCTTCATCCATGCGGGGGCATCAGCCATGGGTATCAGGCCT
>QNFC01000267.1 GCA_003645395.1 Gammaproteobacteria bacterium | reverse complement strand
GATAGCTTTAGTTGGTGGTGCGTGCTTCGATTAAGCGGCTATGCTCCAGGCTTTTTTGTTAGTCCATCAATTTGCCAACAGGGCGTTCTAAATAGTTACATTTAATATTCATTGAGGGAATTTACAGATAATGAAAAAAATAGCTCTTTCCAGTTTGATTGGCGCTGCATTGTTAGCATCTACTGCCCAGGCCGAGATTACCGCTAATGTGGCCTTGGCTACCGATTATATGTTTCGTGGGATATCCCAGACTGATAACTCCGCGGCAATTTCAGGTGGTTTCGATTACGGTTATGAAGGTTTCTATGCTGGCGTCTGGGCGTCCAATGTGGATGAGAACTTTTACCCCGGTGCGAATGTGGAAATCGATACCTATTTAGGTTGGGGCGGGACTAGCAATGATCTTTCGTATGACGTCGGTTTCCTGCGTTACAACTATCCTAGTGTGAAAGATTCGGACACAAATACCAACGAATGGTATGGGTCTTTGGGCTATGACTTTGGGGTGGCCTCTGTGAAGGGCGGTGTCGCGTTCAGCGATGACTTCTTTGGAACAGGAAACAGTGGATACTATTCATTAGGTGTAGACGTACCGATAGGCGATTATGCGATTGCTGTCGGCTACGGCCACCAGGATATGGATAACTCGAAGAGTTACGACCATTACAGCTTCGGTGTATCGGGTGAGATTGTTTCGTTGGGCTGGGATCTGACCTGGCACGACTCCGATAAAGATGCCCATAAAGCCGCTGGGAAAGACAATCTTTCCGATGGGCGGGTTGTTTTTACTGTTTCTAAAAGCCTCTAAATCTCTGTAGATTTTCCTGGGCCACCCGCAGGCGGCCCATTATTTCTGCAGTAGCTTAAAAAACCACCAGGGAGATCCTTCTTATGAAAATGGTCAGTGCAGTAATCAAGCCTTTTAAACTCGACGATGTGCGTGAAGCGCTGTCGAATATCGGCGTGCAGGGTATGACAGTGACTGAAGTTAAAGGCTTCGGCCGGCAAAAGGGTCATACCGAGCTGTATCGCGGTGCCGAGTATGTGGTGGATTTTCTGCCTAAAGTGAAAATCGATGTTGGTATTGATGATGCACAGGTGGAAGCAGTGATCGACGCCATCGGGTCTGCGGCCAATACCGGCAAAATTGGTGACGGCAAAATTTTTGTTACTGAACTGAGTCAAATTATTCGTATTCGTACCGGTGAAACCGGTCCGGAAGCGGTTTAAGAAACGCTCAAAAATAGGGAGAAAACCATGTTTTCGTTTAAACGTATTCGGTCCCTCGTGGGCATGCTGGTGCTGCTGGCACCGACAGCAGTTTTTGCCGACGAGCTGAGCGCTGGCGACACCGCCTGGATGTTAACCGCTACTGCCCTGGTTCTGTTTATGACCATCCCTGGGTTGTCACTGTTTTATGCTGGGATGGTGCGGAGTAAGAATGTCCTGTCGGTGCTGATGCAGTGTTTTGCTATCACTTCATTGATGACAGTACTTTGGGTGGTTTGTGGTTATAGCCTGGCGTTTGGTGAAGGTAACGCATTTTGGGGTGGATTCGACGGCATGATGCTCAAGGGCCTTACCGTTGACTCGATGAGCGGTACGATTCCCGAATCCGTATTCATGACCTTTCAGATGACCTTCGCAATTATCACGCCAGCGCTGATGGTTGGTGCTTTTGCGGAGCGGATGAAGTTTTCATCCATGCTCGTGTTTATGTCGGCGTGGTTAATCGTGGTCTATGCGCCGATCTGTCATTGGGTTTGGGGCGGTGGTTTTCTTGACGGTTATGGCATTTTAGATTTTGCCGGCGGTACAGTTGTTCATATCAATGCAGGTATAGCAGGCCTGGTTGCGGCTATCGTGCTTGGTAAACGTAATGGGTTCCAACAAACGCTGATGGCGCCACATAACCTGTCGTTGACGGTGATGGGTGCGGCAATGCTGTGGGTCGGCTGGTTTGGTTTTAACGCCGGTAGTGAGCTGGCTGCAGATGGTGTTGCCGGTATGGCGATGGCCGTTACGCAGATTGCTGCCGCAACCGGTGCGCTGGCATGGATGTTTGCCGAATGGATTAGACACGGTAAGCCGAGCGTACTCGGTATCGTGTCTGGGGCAGTGTCAGGGCTTATTGCTATTACGCCTGCAGCGGGTGCAGTTGGCCCGATGGGGGCGCTGGCAATCGGAGCTGCTGCCGGGCTGGGGTGTTTCTTCGCTGCGACTACACTCAAAAAAGCCTTCGGCTACGACGATTCGCTGGATGTGTTTGGGGTCCACGGAGTTGGCGGCATTATTGGCGCCCTGTTAACCGGTGTTTTTTGTGCTGAGCAGTTTGGTGGCGCTGGTTTTGGTTCGGACGAAATTACTAGTATTGGTGGCCAGTTGACCGCTCAGGCAATTGGTGTCGGCGTTACTCTGGTCTATACAGCAATCGCTACTTTCATTATTTTGAAAATCATAGACGTTGTTATGGGTTTAAGAGTTTCTGATGAACAGGAAACTGAAGGCCTGGATCTGGCGTTACACGATGAAAGAGGCTACAACCTGTAAGTACATTCGGGTTATTAGTTATTAAATCTGAAAGGGCGCTTCGGCGCCCTTTTTTTGCCCGGGGTTTGCTGGTGAATGTCCGACTCTAAATAAGGTAAATCGTTGCCAGGCTCAGAAAGACAAAAAACCCCATTGCGTCAGTAATTGCGGTCAATAGTACGGTGCTGGCAATGGCCGGGTCGATGTTCAACCGGCGTAAAGTCATCGGTACCATGTAGCCTGCGCCGGCGGCCAGTATTAAATTGATGACCATCGCCGTGCCGATAACAACGCCAAGCCCCGGATTGCCAAACCAGAGCGTCGACAGGGTAGCTACCACTAGCGCCCAGAGCAGGCCGTTTAACAGGCCTACCTGCAGCTCTTTGCGTAGCAGCAACCGGGCGTTATGGCGATTGATCTGCTCCAGAGCAATGCCGCGAATAATAATGGCCAGTGTTTGATTGCCGGCATTGCCGCCCATGCTGGCAACGATTGGCATTAGGATTGCCACGGCGACCAGGGTTTCTAATGTTTGGTCAAATAGGCCAATCACGTAGGAGGCGGCGAAAGCGGTGACCAGATTCACGCTCAGCCAGACGTTGCGGCGCCTTGCCGTGCGCATTATCGGCGCAAACGTGTCTTCATCTTTTTGAATGCCGGCCATGCCGAGAAAAGATTCGTCGGCATCTTCTCGCATAACGTCGACGACGTCATCAATAGTGATTCTGCCTACCAGGTGATGACTGGCATCGACTACTGGCGCGGATATCAGGTCTCGATCGGCAAATAATTTGGCTATTTCGCTGTCTGGGGTGGTGTCGAGAATTTCGGTGACATCAATATCCATCACCTCGCTGACGAGGGTTTCTGTCGGATATGTGAGCAGGTCGCTGATGTGGAGGACGCCGCGGAACCGGTTGTCTCGGCTGACCACGGCGATCTGGTCACT
>QNFC01000266.1 GCA_003645395.1 Gammaproteobacteria bacterium | reverse complement strand
TACCGTGGCGACAGGTTTCAGTTCGAATTCGAGCGTGTTGTCAGTCGCCTGGTCGAGATGCAGTCAGAGGAGTATTTACGAACCAGTAAACGCGATGCTGGGGAAGCCTGAGCCGGTGATTGTGCAGGTAGAAATAAATAGCGAGAACGATAAAGCACAGGCACTTGCTGAGCGATTAAGCCTGCCGCTGATCGAGGCCTCATCGCCATGGCTAGCTAATTCAATACGGCTACGTTATCAAGATGCTGTGTTGTATGCCCTGTCAGTCGACCCGGCGGGCGCTGAGATGGCGGTTAAAGCAGATTTTCAACAAGTTTTGAGCACCCGCCGCCGGCAGCAGGCGCAGGGTGAATTACTGATAAAAGCAGTTCAGGGGCGTCAACGCCAGCCGCTATTTATTCTGGATGCGACGGCTGGCATGGCCGTCGATTCTATGGTGATGGCAGCCATGGGCCACAAGGTGCTAGCGCTGGAACAGTCGAGCGTCGTTTACGAAGTAGTTCAAGACGGGCTGCAACGCGCCGCACACGCCGGTATCTCTCTGCTGCCGGATTTGCATCAGGCAGAGGCGGTTGCCTGGCTAACCATCAACGCAGAACAGATGTTCGATGTGATTTATCTGGACCCAATGTTTGCTGAAAGTAGCAAGCGCGCATTGCCGCGAAAGAATATGCAGCTACTACGTCGCTTGACCGAAGCACAGACGGGCAGTGAAACACTATGGTCGCTGGCAAAAACCAGGGCGCGTTTGCGGGTAGTGGTGAAACGCCCGCTCAAAGGGGGCCCGCTTGCCGGGTCGCCAGATTATTCTATTAAAGGGCAGCGGATTAGGTTCGATATTTATCAGAGTAACTGAGTAAATTGAGAGACGATTGACCTGCTTTTTGTTATTCTCATAAATTCGCCGTTGTTCTAACGGGACGAAGTGTATGGGTATGGTTGATTCATTTAGACAACAACATAGTTAGTGGAACCCTGCGTTATCCCATGACTGAACTGGTAAAGATCCCCGGATACAAAATAGAGAGCGTGCTGGGTTACGGCGGCATGTCGACCGTTTACCTGGCTGAACAGGAGTCGTTGGGTCGCCGTGTAGCGCTCAAGGTGATGGCAGAAAGCCTTACCCATGACCCCACCTATACCAAGCGGTTTCTGAAAGAAGCGCGCATCATCGCGCAGCTAAGTTTTCCCCACATCATTGTTATCTACGACTACGGCGTGGTCGATGGCCAGCACTATATCGCCATGGAGTGTATTGGCGGTGGCGACCTGTTTCGGCGGGTCAAAACACACATGGATGTGTCAGAAGTTATTAATATCACTATCCAGGTTGCCAGGGCGCTTGCTTACGCTCATGGTAAAGGTTATATCCATCGAGATATTAAGCCGGGCAACATCCTTTTTCGTGAGGATGGTGGCGTCGTGCTGTCTGATTTCGGCCTGGCTAAAGGGCTATCTGACAATACTCAGGTTACCGCTGCCGGTATGACCCTGGGCACTCCCGCTTACATGAGTCCAGAGCAGGCTTTTGGCGAGCAGGTCGATTCCCGTTCAGACCTATATAGCTTGGGTTGCGTTTTCTATTTTATGCTTACCGGCGCCAAACCCTATACGGCGGACAATCCGGTCGCTCTGGCGATGAAGCACCTGCGTGACCCGGTTCCAACATTGCCGAAAGAGTATGTCTGGCTGCAGCCGGTGCTTGATAAGCTGATGACAAAAAAGCCGGAAGATCGTTATCAATATGGTGAAGACCTGGCTAAAGAGCTTGAGCAGTATAGCGATGAAGATTCGGTTACCCCGGTTAAACCTTCGTTGCTTAATCGTGGTGGGGCCGCGGACGAGTCGAGTGAATTGCATCTACAGCAGTTTGAGAGTCTGACTCCGGAAAAAGTGGTTAACGCGGTCGATGGTTTTGCCGGCAATGCGTCGCGCAAACCGCCGGTTGGTAGTCCTGCGCTTGAGCTGGTTGACGATAGCGCTCATGCCCCGTCTACAAACGATGGCTTTTCTTCACAGGCTACTCAGGTCCTTAAAAGCTCCGAGATGTTGGATGGTCGCAGATACCTAAAAAATAAAAGTGAACCTGGCGCTCCTGTTATCAAAGTAGATGAAGGCATTGAAGCCACGCTTGTTATGCCGTCCGCTGCCCAGCCAGTTCACTCGCTGCCACCTGGCGGATCTGAAGCTGGTGACTTTATTCAAGAGCGTTCCCGGGGTGAAATACCGTCGGTAAGCATGCGGCAACCACCAAAAAAACCACCGGTTTCCAAGTTGTTAATCGCTGCGATTGGCGCGGCGATCATCATTACCGTGGTCAATGTCGGTGTCGGAATCTATCTTGCTCAGCAACGCAATATCCCTTCGGTCAGCAAAATTGACGAACAGACGCTACTTGACGAGTCTCGATGGAGCACGCCAACCCGAAAACTGATCAGGTTTTCCGATCCATTGACCAGCGGTGGCACCGGCCCAGAGATGGTGGTCGTGGCCAAAGGCTCGTTTGAAATGGGTGACCTGTCTGGCCGCTATGGGCCAAGTGCGCGGCCGGTTCATAGCGTTAACCTGGCAACTGATTTCGCGATGGGCGTTAACGAAGTGAGTTTCGACGATTACGATAAATTTACGCAGGCCACCAACCGGGCCCGAGCTGATGACCGTCAATGGGGTCGCGGTACTCGGCCAGCGATCTACGTTTCCTGGCAGGATGCAACCGACTACGCGGCCTGGCTTTCGAGTCAGACCAGCAAACGATATCGCCTGCCCACCGAGGCCGAATGGGAATACGCTAGCCGCGCTGGATCCAGCACCGACTACTGGTGGGGTGACTGGCCGAATCACGAATTTGCAAACTTTGGCAGCGAAGTTTGCTGTCGTGGACAAACCGCCGGTACCGATCAGTGGGGCGAAGAGACCAGTCCGGTGGGGTCGTTTTCTGTCAACGACTATGGCCTGCACGATAGTCTGGGCAATGTCTGGGAATGGGTACAGGATTGCTGGAACGTTGATCATTACGGGGCGTCGGCTAGCGGTACTGTCCGACGGGATGGTGATTGCGCCAAACGGGTTGTTCGTGGCGGATCATGGAGCGATATCCCCAGAAATATTGCGGCGGCGGCACGTGGCCGAGCGCCGGTTGACAAAAAACTCGCTTTTATTGGGTTCAGGGTAGTGAGAGAGCAGTGAAAGACGCTGCTATAATCTTTTTGAATGCTGAATAGTTTTTATTTTTGATACGGAGAGTTTCAACAATGAAATATCGACAGTCGGTTTCCCCCCGGATAGTCGCTAGCGGTTTTACTTTAATAGAGATGATTGGCGTACTTGCCATTATCGCTATTCTGGCCGCATCAGTCGCCCCGCGGGTGTTTGATGTGATCGCAGATTCGCGTGGTACGCGAGCGGTAACCGAGGTGAGAGCAATTGAAACCGCAGTTGCTCGTTTTTACGGCGATGTGGGTACGCTACAGAATTTGGACGCT
>QNFC01000265.1 GCA_003645395.1 Gammaproteobacteria bacterium | reverse complement strand
TCCAATCAGGCGCTCTCACAAATATTGGAATGTTAGACCACATTTTTTGCTCGGAGCCTGATTCCACCTGATGTGCTAGTTATATGGTATTGCAAGAGGCGGCCCCATTCTTCATCGCTCTCATCCACGTTAAACAGCCCGTAGCCCAGATAACCCAGCACAGCACGGGGCCTTTTTATTCTCTTATCACCACTATGCAGAACGGTCTAGAGGCCGTTACCTGTCTTCGCCCACCCATTTAAAGTGGGTGAGTGAATAGCGGCCAGCGTGGGCAGATATTACGTCGACAGGGATTCCCACGGATTTCCGTGGGAATCCCTGTCGCTGCTTATTCCGACACGTCACTGAGCGCGATGTCCAGCGCCTTGGCGATACCTTCTCCATAGGCAGGATCGGCCTTGAGACAATTACGGATGTGGCGCTTCCTCACCACGTCATCCACGCCTGCCATGCCGGCTGCAGTGCTGTCGAACAGGATCTGCTGCTTCGCTGGGGGCAGGAGCCGAAACAGGTTACCCGGCTGGGTGTAGTAATCATTGTCATCCTCACGGTAGTTCCAGTTGTCGGCAGCACCGGAGAGCCCCAACGGCGGCTCTTTAACTTCCGGGCTTTCCGGCCACAACCCCAGGCTATTGGGTTCATACCCCTTAGTGCTGCCGTAGTTGCCATCCACGCGCATCGCGCCGTCACGATGGAAGCTCGACACCGGACAGCGCGGTGAGTTAACTGGCACCTGTGCGTGGTTCACACCGAGGCGGTACCGCTGGGCATCGCCGTAGGAGAACAACCGACCCTGGAGCATTTTGTCTGGCGAGAAACCTATTCCAGGAACAATGCTGGCAGGATTAAAGGCAGCTTGTTCGACCTCGGCAAAATAATTCTCCGGGTTACGGTTCAGCTCCAGCACACCGACATCGATGAGCGGATAGTCCTCATGGGGCCACACCTTGGTCAGATCAAAGGGGTGGAAACGGTAATTCGCCGCGTCCTTCTCTGGCATGATCTGCACCTTGAAATCCCAGCGCGGGCAGTCGCCTTGCTCAATCGCATCGTAGAGGTCACGCTGATGGCTTTCGCGATCACTGCCAACCATCGCTGCGGCCTCCGCGTCGGTGAGGTTTTCAATACCCTGCTGACTCTCAAAGTGGAACTTCACCCAATAGCGCTCGTTATCGGCGTTGATGAAGCTGAAGGTGTGGCTACCGAAGCCGTGCATGTGCCGATAGGTACGCGGCAGCCCGCGGTCGCTCATCACTATGGTGACCTGGTGCAACGCTTCGGGTAGCAGGGTCCAGAAGTCCCAGTTGCTCTGCGCGCTACGCAAATTGGTACGTGGGTCACGTTTGACGGCGTGATTGAGATCCGGGAATTTCAACGGGTCACGCAGAAAGAACACCGGCGTGTTGTTGCCGACCATGTCCCAGTTGCCCTCTTCAGTATAAAACTTAATGGCGAACCCACGAATATCACGCTCGGCATCGGCCGCTCCCCGTTCGCCGGCAACAGTTGAGAAGCGGGTAAACACCTCGGTCTGCTTGCCGATTTCAGAGAACAGCTTTGCCTTGGTGTACTTGCTAATGTCGTGGGTCACGGTAAAGGTGCCGTAAGCGCCGGAACCTTTTGCGTGCATACGCCGCTCGGGAATCACCTCGCGATCAAAATGGGCGAGCTTCTCCAGAAACCAGAAGTCCTGCATTAGCATCGGCCCGCGCGGCCCGGCAGTCATGGTGTTCTGATTGTCTGCGACCGGGCAGCCGTTGGTAGTCGTCAATTTAGGTTTATCACTTTTTCCCATGGTCTTATCTCCGTAAATACTTATTCAACCCGCTGATTTAGTTAGGGTGTTAATTGAAACTTGGTCGCATTACCAGTTCTCCCCCAGCAACTCGAAATGCGCCTGCGGATGCAAACAGGCAGGGCAGATATCCGGGGCGGATTCCGCCTCGTGCAGATAGCCGCAGTTGATGCAGCGCCAGGTGACCACGCCATTACGCTCGAACATCCGCCCGGCCTTGAGGTTCTCAGCCAGATCTCGGTAGCGTTTTTCGTGCTGCTTTTCTGCCACGCTAATTGCGTCAAAAGCCGTAGCGACGACGTTGAACCCTTCCTCCCTGGCGATGCGGGCAAACTCGGGGTACATGTCGCTCCACTCTTCATTTTCGCCAGCGGCAGCGGCTTCAAGATTCTCTAACGTGGAAGCAACCTGGTCAGCCGGAAAGCTGGCGGTGATTTCCACATTGCCGCCCTGCAGAAATTTGAAGAAACGTTTGCCGTGTTCCCGCTCCTGGTTGGCGGTCTCTTCAAATATTTCCGCTATCTGGCGCAGTCCCTCTTTGCGGGCGGCGACAGAGAACATGGTGTAACGATTGCGCGCCTGGGATTCACCAGCGTAAGCAATCATTAAATTTTTCTCAGTTTGGGTGCCCGTTAAGTCTTTAGCCATTTCGAATAGTCTCCTGTCATCAAGAAAATGATTACCCCCATGACGGGGGACGGAGAGATGATGCGACAACCGGTATTAAATATAAAATTGAACGTTTGCATTAAAACAATCTATTTTATAAATGAACCGTCTTGTTTATCGCTGGCTATCCAGTGCCGACCAACTGCCGATACGCGACGATCAGCTCATCCCCCAATAGATTGAATTCCTGGACACGGGCGCTGCCGCTACGCCATGCCAGGCCAATTTCCCGGCTCGCCGTATGACCCAGCGCCACAGTCTGCACGGAGGTACCGTCGAGCAGGTTTGATCGACAGGCAATATCCGGCAAATAGGTCACCCCAAGGTCGGCATCAACCATCTGCACCAGGGTCTGCAGGCTGCTGCCTTTGAAGTTATTGATGGCGCTAGAGGCCCCCAGCTGACAGGCGGAGAGAGCATGTTCTCGCAGGCAGTGACCGTCTTCCAGCAGCAGCACGCTGCCGTCAGGCAGGGTTTCCGGGTTGTAATTTGCGGGATCAATTCTGGTCGTAGAGGCCTGGTAAGCAAGCTGGAAGGGATCACTAAACAGCACACGCGTCTGTGCCTGACGCAGCGGCCACGGCAAGGCAAGCAGTAGCAGGTCGAGCTCGCCGGCAAGTAATTCCTGATAAATCCTGTCAGTCTGCTCTTCGCGTATAAACAGCTGCAGGTCTGGGTAACTGTGGCGCAGCCGGGCCAGCAAGGCAGGCAGAACAAAAGGCGCGATGGTGGGGATAACCCCCAGCTTTAACTTTCCACTTAGGGGTGCTCCACCACTTGCCACGGCATTGACCATAGCCTCAATCTCTTCGATCACCACCCGTGCACGTTCTGCAAACAGACGACCCTCGGCGGTCAGGACAACGCTTTTGTTGGTCCTGTCGGCCAGCTGAACCCCCATTAGCTTTTCCAGCTCGCGGATCGCCACGCTGAAGGCTGACTGGGAGATAAAGCACTTTTCTGCGGCGCGACCAAAATGGCGCTCCGCGTCCAGTGCGACGATGTAGGTAAGCTGCTTAACCGTGGG
>QNFC01000264.1 GCA_003645395.1 Gammaproteobacteria bacterium | reverse complement strand
TGGCCCCTGATGAGGTGGTTCGTCGCCTGGCTCAGGCATCGCCGGTACCAGGCAGGATGGAGCGAATCATTGAGCCAAAATCCGGAGAGTCAGGGCCGACGGTGGTTGTTGATTATGCCCACAACCCGGATGGCCTACGTTCTGCGCTAAAGGCTATGCGCGGTGCTACACAGGTGGATGGTGGCAGGCTCTGGTGTCTATTCGGGTGCGGTGGTGAACGTGACCAGGACAAGCGAGCAGAGATGGGCGAGATTGCTAGTGACCTCGCTGATGTGGTGGTGCTGACTGACGATAACCCGCGTCATGAATCTCCGTTGGCGATTGTTGATCAGGTGGTTGATGGCTGCGCAGAAGCGAAAGAGTTGCACCGTATTCATGACCGTCGCCAGGCGATTACCTTTGTGCTCCAGCAGGCTACCAATGAAGACCTGGTGTTGATCGCCGGTAAAGGCGATGAACCAGACCAGCTTTATGCGGGTGGTCGCTGGCGCTTTGACGATAGACGTATCGCACGCATGGCCATGGGTCGACGGCGATGATGTCACTGCGTGAGGCAGCAATGGTCCTGGGCACAGTTGCCAGCGCCGATGCCTCCGCACGGTTTCAACAAGTTTCAATCGATAGTCGAAAAATGCTGCCTGGTTCCTTGTTTGTAGCGTTGCGCGGTCCGAATCACGACGGCCACGATCATCTCGCTGCGGTGGCAGCGAGTGGTGCAACGGGTGCCGTCGTTGAGCAGCGCAGCTCCGTGAACCTGCCGCAATTAGTGGTCAGTGATACCCGCATAGCGCTGGGCCAGCTCGCCGAATACTGGCGCGAACGGTGGCCGTTAAAGCTGATCGCTGTGACCGGCAGCAATGGTAAAACCACGGTTAAGGAAATGATTGCAAAGATCACGTCCCAGCTTGGTCCGACGCTGTCGACGCTTGGCAACCTGAATAACGAGATTGGCGTTCCGCTGACCCTGTTGCGGGTGCGTCCATTCCACGAGTTTGCGGTGGTGGAAATGGGCATGAGCGCCTCGGGTGAGTTAACCCGTTTATCAGCAATCAGTCATCCTGATATTGCGGTGATCACCAATGCGGGTGCGGCCCACCTCGAAAATTTCCAAGACATGCGTGCGGTGGCAAAAGCAAAAGGCGAAATTTTCAATGACCTGGCCGCAGACGGAACAGCAGTAATCAACGGCGATGACCCCGCGGCGGAATTGTGGCGCGAGCTCGCTGCGCCCAGACGAGTCGTTGAATTCTCATTAAATAACCGGGCTGCTTCTATACGTGGTGAGTGGCAGCCGACTGCCAACGGCGGCGAGCTCTCTTTGAGTGGTGACTCTGGCCAGTGGCCGGTGCAACTACAGCTGTTTGGGCGTGAGAATGGTGCCAACGCGCTGGCGGCCATTGCGGTTGGCTACCTGTTGGGGGCTTCAGCCGAAAGCATGGCGAGTGCGCTGGCCCTGTGCCAACCGGTGTCAGGTCGGTTACAGCTAATGGCAACCCCCGCGGGGGCGCGTTTAATTGACGATAGCTACAACGCTAATCCGGATTCGTTACGGTTGGCCATTGACGTATTGGCGCAGCAAAGTGGTCAGCGCACGCTAGTGCTTGGCGACATGGCTGAACTCGGATCGGGGAGTGCAGAGTTTCACCGTGAAGCTGGCCTGGCAGCACGTGAAGCGGGTATCGAGCGATTGCTGACGATTGGTAACGATAGTCGTCACGCGACGGATACGTTTGGAGTAGCGGCAGAACATTGCCTGGATCGAGCCAGCCTGGTGGGTTATCTGCAGCAATTGGGCGAGGGTGACACCTTGTTGGTGAAGGGTTCGAGATCGGCAGCAATGGATAAAATCGTGGCAGAGCTTATGGCTGTTCCCAGCGGGGAGATTGGCTGACATGCTTTACCATCTGCTGGATTACCTAAGCAAAGATTTCTCCGCACTTAACGCGTTCCGTTACCTCACTCTGCGTTCGATTCTCAGTGCCGTGACTGCACTGGGGATTGCCCTGTTGATTGGTCCGAAAATGATCCGCTGGCTCAACCATCTGCGGGTAGGCCAGCAGATTCGTGATGACGGTCCTCAATCGCATCTGCAAAAAGCCGGCACTCCGACCATGGGCGGCGCGCTAATTCTAGTGGCGATTATGATTTCCACACTAGCCTGGGCCGACCTGACCAATTACCGGGTCTGGCTAGTGTTGGCGGTTACTGCGGGCTTTGGCACCATCGGTTTTATTGATGATTACCTGAAGATACGCCACAGAGACTCTGCTGGGCTGTCGGCGCGCAAAAAAATATTAGGCCAGATAATCATCGCCGCCGCCGCCGGGGCTTATATATATGCCAATGCAGTGCGCCCGGCGGAGCTTGGGTACATAGTGCCTCTACTCAAAGAGGTGGTACTTGATTTTGGTCCCTGGTTCGTGCTGGCCACCACCGTGGTGGTGGTGGGCACTAGCAATGCGGTAAACCTGACTGATGGCCTTGATGGCCTGGCGATTTTGCCAACGGTGATGGTCGCCGCCGCGTTGGGGGTGTTTTGTTACTTGTCGGGGCACCACTTTTTTGCAAGTTATCTGGCAATCCCGTCACTGCCGGGGGTAGGCGAATTAGCGGTTTTCTGTGGGGCTATTACCGGTGCGGGCCTCGGGTTTCTCTGGTTTAACACTTATCCGGCTCAGGTGTTTATGGGCGATGTCGGCGCGCTGGCGTTAGGCGCAGCGCTGGGGATTGTTGCCGTGTTAGTGCGTCAGGAGCTGGTGCTGATGATTATGGGCGGCGTGTTCGTGATGGAAACGGTCTCAGTAATTCTGCAGGTTGCTTCATTTAAGACTACCGGGCGAAGAATTTTTGCCATGGCTCCATTGCACCATCATTTTGAACTGAAGGGCTGGCCGGAACCACGGGTAATTGTACGTTTCTGGATTATTACGTTTTTGCTGGTGCTTTTGGGCCTGGCAACTCTGAAGTTACGTTGATGAGCAGGACGATGCCAATGCAGCGAAACTCTGGCAAGCAGGCGCTGGTGCTGGGTGCAGGCGTTACTGGCATTGCCACAGCACGGTTTCTCCTTGGTCAGGGCTTTGTGGTGACTGTAGCTGACAACCGTAGCCAGCCGCCGGGTAAAGCAGAATTAGCGAAGTTGCTGCCTGCTGAGCAGCTGAGTTTTGGTGTGTCGCTGGAGGGGCTTCCTGTCGGCGATCTCGACTGTTTAGTGGTCAGCCCTGGGCTACCGCGTTCTCTCGGATTGTTAGAACAGGCACGTAACAGCGGTGTTACCCCGGTCAGTGATATCGAGCTTTTCCTGCAACAGGCAGATGCTCCCGTGATTGCAGTGACTGGCACTAACGGCAAATCCACCGTGGTAACGATGATCGAGCATCTGCTGCGGGTGGCCGGTAAGCGTGTATTGGCAGGGGGGAACTTGGGTCCGGCGGCGCTCGATCTGTTGCGACAACCCACACCAGACTTCTATCTGCTGGAACTTTCAAGTTTCCAG
>QNFC01000263.1 GCA_003645395.1 Gammaproteobacteria bacterium | reverse complement strand
GATGGCGACTGGAGCCGACCAATTACTCGCGAAGTGCTGGAGCGGGGCCACGCCGCAGCGGTACTGCCCTACGACCCGGTGACCGACCGGGTACTGCTGATTGAACAATTTCGTGCCGGTGCCTACGCCCACGGCGCCGACCCCTGGCAAATAGAAATCGTTGCCGGAATTATCGATGCAGGTGAAACCGGTCCCGAGGTTGCCCGCCGAGAAGCCCTCGAAGAGGCGGGCTGTGAGCTGGGTGACCCGCTGCTACCGGTTATGAATTACTACATGAGCCCCGGAGCGGTCAGCGAGTTTATGGAAGTTTACTGCGCCCCCTTTGACAGCAAGGGCTTAGGCGATGGCGACACCTTTGGCCTTGATGATGAAGATGAAGATATTCGCGTGCTGCTGCTACCTCTGCAGCAGGCGGTCATGCTGATGGGCAGTGGCCAAATCCGCAACAGCCCGGCGATTATCGCCCTGCAGTGGTTGCAACTGCATCGTGCAAAGATACGTAAACAGTTCAGCAAAGATAGTTGATCGCGATTGTCCTTCAATAACATCGACACTCTGCTGTTTGACCTCGACGGCACCCTGATTGACAGCGTACCCGACCTTACCAACAGCGCTAATTTTGCCCTGCGCCACATCGGCCTGCCCGAACGCAGCGAAGTCGAAATTCGCAGCTGGGTGGGCAACGGGGTTGACCTGCTGATTCACCGGACAATTACCGGTTCCCTGGATGGCCTCGCACCTACTAATCAACATCAACAGGCCAAACAATATTTTTACGAATGGTATAGCGCCCACTCCGCCGACCTGAGCCGACGCTACCCCGGTGTCATCGACACATTGAACAGGCTCCATTCAGCCGGCTTTAAACTTGCCTGTGTCACTAACAAACCGGAACGGTTCACCCAACCTCTACTCGACCATTTTCAGATCGGCCATCTGTTTAATGCTGTCGTCGGCGGGGATAGCACCGCCACTCGCAAACCCGACCCGGAGCCGCTGTTCCATGCAGTTCAACTGCTAGGCTCCCGCGTTACTACCAGCGTGATGATCGGCGACTCAATTAACGACTACCAGGCCGCGAAGAACGCCAAAATGGCGAGCATCATGGTTACCTGGGGCTACGACCAGGGGATTGATTTAGCTGAGTTAGCGCCTGCAGCCGTGATCGATGACATGACTACATTGCTTAAAATCCTGCCAGCACTGAACTGAAGGTCAGAAACCAACCATTCGGGGTCAAACAGGCCGCCAAAAACTACCGCGCCACGCGAACCATCAGCCCGTTACCGCCTCAACGCGCAATACTGGGCCATCACCGCCACTGCCCTGCTGATAAAGATTTCCCGGCTCAGCGACCCAACCGCTCCAGGAAGGGGCGAACAGTCGACTACCGCCAAGCCCCGCCAATTCCATCGCCAGCAGATTGTGACAGGCCGTGACCCCTGAGCCGCAGCTATGCACCACCTGCGCTGCCGACCAGTCGCCAAGCAGCGTGGTAAATATCTCCCGCAGTTGAGCTACTGGTAAAAACTTTCCGTCCGGCCCCAGGTTATCAGCGCATGGGTGATTCACGGCGCCAGCAATATGGCCGGCCAACGGATCAAGCGGCTCACTCTCACCGCGAAATCGCTGCACCACCCGCGCATCGATTAGCAAACATTCCTGTGCCGCCACTAGATGCCGCAATGCGTCAGCGGTCAGAGTCATATCGGGTTGCAAATCATATCCTGGCACCGCCTCGGACCGCTCCGGCACCTCACTACTCACCGCGCCGCCCGCGGCCAGCCACGCCTGCCAACCGCCGTCGAGTAACCTCACCCGGTCATAACCCAGCCAACGGCAGAGCCACCAGAACCGTGCCGCCATCTGCCCACCAGCATCGTCATAAACGATAAGTGGACAGTGCTGATCAACCCCAATACGGCCGAGCAGTTGGGCAAAGTTATCCGGGTATGGCAGAGGATGGCGGCCAGCCGTGGCCGGGCCGATACCCGACATCTCTTTGCTTAAATGCACATAATGGGCACCAGGAATATGGCCCCTCAGATAGTCCTGATAACCGGCGGCGGCGTCACTCAGTTGATAACGACAATCGACAACGACGGCTACGTCCGCTGCAACAAGCTGTTTGAGTTCTTCTGCTGTTATCAATCGGGTCATCAATTTCCTCTCGCTATTCGGCGTTATCATCACGCAATCATGAGATCTTGGGGTTGAAACGCTACCCGATTCGAGGCAGTCTTGCTCACACGAAACCTCAGCGCTATTCCATTGCTTAACAATTTTTCCCGGAGCCGTCAGGATGAGTGACACACACGCTGTTTTCAATCGTATTTTAGTGCCCATCGATTGCATCGAGCCGAGCAAGGCAGTACTCGATTATGCGGTAGAGCTGGCACAGCAGCATGATGGAGAGTTAATTTTGGTTTATGTGCTCGAAAACCCCATCTTTCCGGTGGAGATGATGGACATCGACCTGCGCATGGAAGAGGTTGCAGAACATGCCGGCGCGCGACTGGCAACCCTGGTAACCAACACCATTGGCGACAGCGTGCGCCATCGCCATCTGGTCGCGCAGGGAAGCGTTAGCGATCAGATTGTTGCCGCCGCAGATCGTGAACAGGCAGATGTCATCATTATGGGCACCGACGAACATTCCGACCTGCGTAAATTTCTGATCGGCTCGATCACCGAGAGAGTGGTCCGCCACGCCCATCAGCCGGTGCTAGCCCTGCACGTCAAAAAATAGCCGACAGCACTCCACAGTCAGCGCTCGTCTATCAACTCGTCCAGGCGTGTTAATTTTCCAATGATGCAACCAATCGATAGTCTCACCCTGGTACTGGTCGCCGGTATTGGCTGCCTCTGGCTGGCCAGTCATTTGCGCCTGCCGGCGCTGATCCTGCTGCTGGCGAGCGGAATAGTGCTGGGGCCGGTCACGCATCTGCTGGTGCCCGCAGAGCAGTTTGGCGATTTACTGATGCCGGTGGTCAAACTCAGCGTCGCAATCATATTGTTTGAAGGCGGACTCAACCTCCATTTCCATGAACTACCCGGCAGCGGCCGTGCCATCAGGCGGTTAGCGATCCTGGGTATTCCCTGGGCATGGCTAATGGGTAGTGCTGCAACTCACTATATTGGCGGAGTAGCGTGGCCGGTTGCCACCCTCTTTGGGGCGATTATTGTTGTCACCGGGCCCACCGTCATTTTGCCGCTACTGCGCCATGCTCGCTTAAAACAGAAGCCGGCGGCATTGCTTAAGTGGGAAGGCATCGTCAACGACCCACTCGGTGCAGTGCTGGCGGTGCTGCTATTCCAGTGGATACTTCATGGCAGCACGGATGTCAGCCAGGTTTTCTACGACCTTGGTTCCCTTTCACTGGCCGGGGCCACCGGCGCGCTCACCGGCTATTTAGCCGGGCGAGCGTTTCGCAGCGGACTGGTTGGCGAACACCTAAAGGGGCCCCTGCTCATTGCCATTGTTCCCGCACTTTATGTG
>QNFC01000262.1 GCA_003645395.1 Gammaproteobacteria bacterium | reverse complement strand
TCGGCAATGGCGTCATACTTCAACGCCGGCATGCCGTGTTGATCTGCGGCGGGGTTGGTAAAGCTGTGCATTACTCCACCGTATTCGACCATTTCCCAATCCGCTTCAAGTGCAGTGAGACCCTCTTTAAACAGGGCCACGTGGGGTTTTTCGACAAACGGGTCGGCATAACCGTGGAACAGCAACAATGAGGCTTTCAAGTCAGGCGTTTCGCCTTCAATAGGCAAGGGCAATGAACCATGAAAACTGGCGACGCCGTCCAGGTCCGCGCCGCTGTAGGCGAGCTCGACCACCGTGGCACCCCCGAAACAGTAGCCAATGGCGGCTGTTTTATCGACGTCCGTCATTGGATGCAGCTTGAGTTGCTGCAGGGCAAGTTCCGCCCGTTTTCGCCAGCCCGGCACGTTGGCAGCGTTAACCATCATCCACTCTTTGGCCTCATCCGGATGCTCGGTAACTTTGCCAGCGCCGTACATGTCTGCCGCAAAGGCAACGTAGCCTAACTCGGCAAGCATGGTAGCGCGCTTTTTAGCGTAGTCATCCAGCCCCCACCATTCGTGCACCACCAGCACGCCAGGGCGCTTTTTGCTGCTGCCATCATCGTAATAGATATGGCCGATGAGCTGGGTATCACCGTCCTGGTAAGTAACCTGCTCTGAAACCACGGCGGCCCTGAGCGGGGCACTGATCGCCATGGTTACGGTAATGGTCAGTAACAGATTCTTCATCCCTTTCTCCATCATGTCTGGTTTACACAACTGGCTTACAAAACTTGCTTATTTTTGATTTGCGAAAAGGGCCACTGTACATCGGCTTTAATCATTCACCAACCGCAACGCCACCGGCTGCAGGTTGTCCGAAAATTCGACCCGGAAGCTGTCGCCAGGCTCAACCACCTGCGCGCGGCTCAAACCGCCGGTGAGCACCAGGCTACCCGCCGGCAGACCCAGCCCGTGCTCAGCTAACTTATGTACCAGCCACTGCAGTGCTTGATAGGGACCGCCCATGGCATCTACCCCCCGTCCCTCGGCAATTTGTTGCTCATTTTTAATCAGTCGACATGCCAGCAATGCTGGCTCAGATACGCTTTCTGCCTCGATACCGGGGCCAAGACAATAGCCCGCTGCAGAACTGTTATCAGCGATATTATCGACAGCCTGAAAACGGTAATCCTGAAACCGGGAATCAACAATTTCGATCGCCGCGTGAAGGCTATCCACCGCGGCTACAATCTGCTCTAAAGCAACGTTGTCACCGGCCAGGTCACGGCCGGTAACCACCGCAATTTCAGGTTCAATCAGCGGGTGAATGAAGCGCTTGTATGCAACATCATCGACTGCCCGAGTGGCCGCCAGCAACACCCCAAAATTAGGTTCATCAACGCCCATCTGTTCGCGCATCACCGCGCTAGTAAAACCTAACTTGTAACCCACTGGTGACGATCCGTATCTGGCGACTAGCCGCGCTTGAATTGCGTAGCTATCAGCGGTTTCCATCTGCGGGTAAATGCCACTCAGCGGCGTTAGCGGTTCACACCGTTCATAAGCCTGGTAAAGGATTTGTGCGAGCGCCTCATGCTGATTCTCCGTCAACATGTGCCGGAATTATTTCTGATGCCAACCACTGGCATTTTCATACCACCAACCCTTTGCCGCATTAGAAACCCAACGTGCCGCAAAGGTGGAGCGTATCTGTGCCTCCCAGTCTGGGTGGTTATTAGCGCGGGCGATTTCCTGGTAAAGCGCATTACGGTCACGGTTCTCCGCCGCAATTAACGGGTTTAACGAAGCCCGCTGCGCCAATGGCAGAGCCGAAACATTGCGCAATGCCACCAGGCCGTCGGCGGTAAAGCCGATAGCGCCGGAAACAAAATGAGGTTGCAGCTGCGGAAAACGCTGCTTCATCGATGTTCTCAAGCGGGTAATCGCGGCGGTCTGCACGTTTAAGTCAGCTTCTGCCGCTTGCACCGCGGGCACCAGCCAATCAACCAGAGGTTGCAGCCGCGCCAACCAGACTGGCGGGCGTTTACTCAGGTTTGCCTGCGGCTCTGCCGCTGCTGGGACGGCGTCGGTATCGAGTATTTCTTTAATAATGACATCAGCCGCTTTTTCCGCCGCCGCCGCCGGAAAATAGATGTTGATGGTTACACAGGCTGTTAGCAGCAGGAACGCGGGCCAAAGTGCAATTCGCGGAGCAGTCATTAATTTTCTCCAGGGGGATATCCGATTCGGGTTTCGTTCAAATTTGGCAACAGAAACCGGCCAAAATCAATAGCATGCCAGCTTACCGGATTTCCACATCCTGCACATCTGTGGCAGCGATTAACCGTTGCAGCAGCACCTGCCAATCGACCCGACGGTTGTAGCCCACCAGATTTATACGCGGCCAGAACCCACCGGCTTGCACGATGTAATAACCCTCACTCTCAACTGAGCCGTAATTAGCAATACCGCGCATCTGGCAAACACCCCGGGCCAGTCGACAGCCTATGCCGAGTCGGCGGTAGTTAAAATTGTCAAATAATTTCAGCATGGTCGATTGCAAAGCTCCGCTGATGCCGCCGATCGATGAGATGGAATCTATCGCTCGCTGACTGATCTTGTGGGGACCTGGGTCACCTTGCGGGGTTTGCAGCCAGCCATCAAACGACACTGGCTGCCATGCCTCCAGTTTCAGTCCATCAACGTGACCACTGATGCGGCCAGTGATGTTGCCAAAATCAAACGCCCGCGTGAGCAGTGCCAGATCAAGGTTCTCAGCGCGCAGGTCTGCTGACAACCGGGGGACCAATCCAAAGAGGTTTTCAATCTGCAATTGCGATAGCGCCAGCTCGCCATCAAACACATTTAGCTGCAGGCCACCCTCTAGCTCTATTCGCCCCTGCTGGTAATGAATCGCCGGTACCGTTGCCGCCAACGTGCCGGCCATTTCTGGCCAGCCCAGGGCAGCGGTCAATAGTGGCAAGCTCACCGGAGTTAATTCGCCACCCAGCGTAACAATGAGTTGCTCCGTGCCCAGCCCCTGAACCACCACCCTTCCTGCTGAGAAGCCACCATCAAAAAGTGTAACGGGAGACATTTCCAGTTCTAGTTGCGCCTGGTTAAAACGCAATTCACTACTGCCAGGGCCAAACGGCAACCGGTACAACTCCATCGCATCCCAGCGCATATCACCAGTGGCAGGTTGATTGACACCCTGCCACGGAAGGTCAGCCGACAAACCGGTTAAGGTAAATCGCGCTTGCTGGTCAACCAGACTAACCTCATTCAACTGCAGCCCCAGCGAAGTAACACCCTGATCGTGCAAATAAGAAAACCGGCCATGCAACGCGCCTGAAACCTGCATATCGCCGGCAAGCGTATTGACCAGCAAGGGCTGCAGATAGGCCTGATAGGAGGTAGCAAGATTTTCTGCGGTGATCCAGCCGAACGCTGACTGCAGCTGCACAACATTATCTGACCAGAAAAGCTCTGCGCCGCCGGCCATATCCAACTGCTGCGGATGCC
>QNFC01000261.1 GCA_003645395.1 Gammaproteobacteria bacterium | reverse complement strand
CTTTGCGGAGAACAGTTCTATCGGTGGAGCAATCTTCAACGAGGCTGATGTAACCCTGGTGATGGAAAACGGCATCATCGCCTTCACACAGCTGGGCCCGGCGATGCACTGTGACGGCGAACTGATCGCGACGATCACCTGCACCGATATCTTCAGCAACGATGGCGGCGACTGGGTTGACTGCCTGAGTGGTTTCGAAGGTGCGGACGGCAACTTCTCGGCCGATCCGTTATTCTGCGATCTGGAAGCCGGGATCCTTACCCTGCACGCGAACTCGCCGTGCGGCGAACTGTACAGTCCAGCCGGTTGCGGTCTAATCGGTGGACTGCCAGTGGGTTGTCTGGAGACTTCGTATCTGCTGCTGCCTGATGGAACAGGAGATTATCCAGACTTGGTTGCGGCCATCGGCGACGCACCTTCCGGAAGTATTCTTTCTCTGGGCGATGGCATCTATTCCGGTCCGGGGTTTGTAGACCTGCAGGTTTTCAACCAAAACTTCATCATCAGTTCTGCAAGCAGCGACGCAACCGCCTGCATCATTAGCTGTGCCGGTACCATTAGTGAACCACATCGTTTCATGTCGGTGATCCCAGCCAAAGATCTGCGCTCAGGTACAGTGACATTGCGGGAGATCACCATTCAGGATGGGTACTTCGATCAGGGTGGCGCAGTTTATTGTCAGGACGCAAGTCTGATCATCGAAGATTGTGTGTTGAAAAATAATGGTGCCAACCAAGGCGGCGCGCTCTATTTGAGCAATGCCCAATCCACGTTGACCGGCTGCACGCTGGCGCTCAACTCTGCACTAATTGGCAGCGGCATCTATTGTGATACTTCCCAGCCAACCTTGCAGAATTCGGTTATTTATGGAGGCCTGCAAGGACAAGCGGTTTACACAGTTACAGTGCCTGACCCGATTCCTGAGTGCACTGTCATCTTCGGCAACGAAGGTGGCGATTGGACAGGCAGTCTGACCGGATTGCAGAACCAGAACGGCAACCTCTGGGCTGACCCATTGTTCTGTGATCCTGTTGGCGGCGACTTCGGCTTAAACCTGTTGTCGCCGTGTCTGCCCGAAAACAACCACTGCGGGGTATTGATGGGTGCGCTGGAGCAAGGATGCGATCCGGCAACGATAATCGCAGTACCCGGTGACTTTGCAACCATCAGTGCCGCTCTGGCTGCCGCCGAATCAGGAGATCTGATTCTGATCGAGGCCGGCATTTATCCTGAACACGACATCAACATGGTTTCGGGAGTTGCTCTTCGGGCTGTCGATCCAATCGCCGGAAACGTCATCTTCGATGCTGAAGGTCTGGGCCGAGTCATGCTTTGTGATAACCTGGCCGGGGCGGTTCTCATTGAAGGGATCACTTTCACCGGTGGGGTAGCCACAGGCGATGCTTCATATAATAGCGGTGGCGGGATGTTGTGTGAAGGAACGGATATTGTCCTGCGCAATTGTTCTTTCGTGAACAACCTGGCAGTCAATGGTGGTGGGCTGCGTATCTTTGATTCTCCGTCTGTACGAGTAGAAAACTGCCAATTCAGCGACAACGAAGCCACTGGATCCGGTGGCGGGCTGCAGATTGCTGCGAGCTTGGGCACTAGTGTCGTCGGTTGCACTTTCACTGGAAATCAGTCGGTGGAACGGGCCGGTGGTTTGTATCTGAATGGGACCGATGCGGCGGTTAACGACTGTGTTTTCATTGCCAACTATTGTGAACTCCGTGGCGGCGGCGCCAACTGCTATAGCAGCACCTCTACGTTTGCAAATTGCCTCTTCACAGATAACAGTTCAGGTTCATCCGGCGGTGCGCTGTTCTTCAGTGATGCAAGTGCTCCCGGCACCATCATCAGCTGCACCATCACCGGCAACAGTGGCACGAACTACTCCAGTGCCATTCACAACCAGGCGAATCTGATCACCATTGAAAACTCGATCATTGCTTACGGTACCGGGCCCCAAGCTGCCTATTGCACAACCCCTGGTAGCTTTGACATCTCATGCAGCAATGTCTTTGGCAACGAAGGCGGAGACTACTCCGACTGTTTGTCCTCTGGTGAAGGCATCAACGGAAACATCAGCGCCGACCCCCTGTTCTGTGACGCAGCCGCCGGTGACTACCACCTGCAACCAGAAAGTGAATGCCAAGCGGCTAACAATACCTGCGGTGTAACCATCGGTGCACAAACCGGCACCTGTGGTGATTCCACACCACCAGCGGCAGTAGCCGAACTCAAAGCCACCTGTGGCTTCCGCAAAGTCACTCTTGAATGGACAGACGCCACAGACATTGACCTCGCTGGTATTGAGATCTACCGCGCAAGGTGGCACGACAACTCAGGTTCTTCGGTCTATCCCGAATACGATGACCATGATGAAGCAACCATCCCCATCCGTCCTCTCACCCGCGATGCAGCTGTCCGAGGCGATGAGTGGGCTTTGGCGGGCATCGTTCCTCCTGGTGGCGAAGACTTCATTGACTCTGTCAGTGAGCGGGGTGTGTACTACTACGAGTTGTTTGCCTTCGATGAAGATGGCAACTTCAGTGCACCGGCTGCTGATGTGGTTCGGACAATAAACTACTGGCTCGGCGACGTGGCTGGGCCCGCAGGTTATGACGGCAAGGTTGATGTTGCCGATTTGACTCACCTTGGAACTGGTTATGGCTCCATACCTGACGACACAGAATTCTATAATGCTGAACTGGATGTCGGTCCCACCGATGATTTTACAGGCCGCGGCATCCCAGTCACCGATGACTATGTGGGCTTCGATGACTTGATGGTCTTTGGCTTAAACTACGGTTTTGCAGGGCCCTACCGCGACCCGCCAGTGGCTTCAGACAGCACCTTGCGTCTGGCTTGGGTCCGCACAGGTCAGCATAGCTGGACCCTGCGCCTGGCTGAACCCTGCCCCACTCTCAAGGGTGTGCGCCTGACTGCGGTGGTGCCTGAAACACCGGATATCCAGGTCTCTGGTGGCGAGTTGATTGAGCAACAAGACGATCCGGTCTTCCTGCAGAATGCAGACCGACAGGGTCTGAACATTGGCCTGGCAGTGATGGGTCATAACGTAGGCTGGCAAGGCCAGGGCGACTTGTTCACCATCACCTTGCCGCCCGAACTGGCTCCTGACCTGCTGGATGCGGCTGAACTTACCATCGTGGTCCGAGACGTGACCAACAACCCGTTGGACTACGTGCTGAGTGAGCAGGAAGAAGTCTCAGCAGCGCCGTTGCCGACATATTACCGACTGGGCAACAACTATCCCAACCCGTTCAACCCGATGACGAAGATCGCCTTTGAACTGCCAAAGGATCAGCGCGTGAAGCTGGCCATCTACGACTTGCGCGGCCGCTGTGTGACCGTTCTTGTGGATGAAACTATGCCTGCCGGTCGACACGAGGCGATTTGGCAAGGCACTGGTTCGCGAGGCGAGCAGGTTGCTTCAGGAGTCTATTTCTATCGATTGATTGCTGGATCATTCACTCAGACCAAGGCCATGACCTTGGTTAAGT
>QNFC01000260.1 GCA_003645395.1 Gammaproteobacteria bacterium | reverse complement strand
GCACCTCGGCCGGTTTTTCAGGATCGGTCAGCGGATGACGAAGGGCGGAGTCGAACCGGTCGGGTGATAGAAGGTGAGTTAGACGACGATTAGCCGCAGGCTACATGAAAATAGTTTGCGCCGACGTCACAACCAGCGACGAACCCTCTGTTTATAGTCGATAAATTCATCCCCAAATATGGTTTGCAAGGCACGCTCTTCGGGAATGATCTGCAAGCGATCGATATAGAGAAAAAATCCGGCACTGAGTAATATTGAAATCCCACTACCAAGCCAGAGCCCCCAGCCAATCAGAATAAGTAACATCGCCAGATAAAGCGGGTTGCGGCTAAAACGAAAAACTCCAGAGGTCACCAGCGTGGAGCTCTTTGATGGGGTGTGCGGATTGATGGTCGTTTTGGCCTTTTTGAACGTCATCACCGCGTTGATAAAGATAAAGACTGCGACCAGTAGTAGAGCGATCATTAGCGGATAACGCCATGACTCCTCGCTCGACTCAGCAAGAAACAGTGGCGCGGGAAGATAACGAGTTGCTAGCCACATGACAACGCCGAACAAAATGACGATTAGCGGCGGTGGAACCCTGGCTTCGAGCATTTTCAATGGTGCGCTTCATCAGTATGAATATAGAGTTTTTGATTTTTCTACCGAACCGGACTCACCTGACTGCGACCGCGTTGCAGAAGGTTGCTCGCCGCCGTGTCGAGACTTATCGTCATACCAACGACTATGGATTCGGCTAGCTTTTATCCAGTTGCTCTCGTAACCCTGCAAAGGGATTATGTTTTCCCGGTGTACTGCCGGTCTCGTTGCTAGCTGAGGGGTTGCGGTCAGCCTCCAGATGGCGCTGATGTTCATTGTCGTGACAATAGAGACAGAGTAGTTCCCAGTTACTGCCGTCGCTCGGGTTGTTGTCGTGATTATGGTCGCGGTGATGAACGGTCAGCTCCTGAACATTCGTGCGATCGAACTCTCGACTGCAGCGACCGCATATCCACGGATAGCGCTTGAGCGCCTGCTCTCGATAGCCCTGATCACGACTTACGCTGCTTTTTCTAGCCTCGGCTGCAATCGTATCGAGTTGGGTCTGTCTCGAATTGTCGGTTGGGTTTGCCATGGGGAACTCCTCCTCAGTCAGTCCTGTTATCGGTACCGGTTATTTTCCGCTCTTCGACAACCGTATGTTGATTTAGACGTGCGTCAAATTGCAGTTCTGCCAATCGAGCGTAAAGTCCACCCGCCCGAGTCAGTTCAGCGTGGGTGCCTTCGGCCACAATTTTGCCGTGATCCATGACGACAATGCGCTCGGCGTCGACCACAGTGGCCAGGCGGTGGGCAATCACTAACGTTGTCCGGCCTTGCATCAATATTTTTAGCGCGGCCTGTACTGCCTGTTCGCTTTCAGCATCCAGTGCACTCGTGGCCTCGTCAAGCAGCAACAGGGCGGGATCGCGCAGTAGCGCGCGGGCGATGGCAATACGCTGTTTCTGGCCGCCAGAGAGCCGCGCACCACGTTCGCCGAGCCGGGTTTGGTAACCCTCTGGTAGCCGCTGGATAAACTCTTCCGCGTGGGCGGCTTTGGCGGCAGCAAACACCGCCCCATCGTCGGCACTAAGGCGACCGTAGCGAATATTTTCGATGATGGAGTCTGCAAACAGGGTGGGCTCTTGCGAGACCAGCGCGATGCGGCTGCGAAACTGGCCGATATCAGCCTCGCGCAGATCGATGCCATCAATCAACACCTGGCCTTGCTGCGGGTCATTGAAGCGTAGCAGCAGGTTAAACACCGTGCTTTTACCGGCACCGGAAGGCCCGACCAGGGCGACCGTCTGCCCTGATTTAATATGTAAGGTGAAATCGTCCAGCGCGGGGTGGTCAGCCCGAAGGGGATAAGCGAAATAGACTCGGTCAAAGCGGACTTCACCGCGGGGTGGTTCGGGTAAGGCCATGGGTGACTGCGGATTTTTTATCAGTGGTTCAGTACCCAGTAGTTCGAGTATCCGCTCGGTGGCGCCGGCGGCCTGTTGCAGCTCGCCAAAAACCTCGGCCAGGGCGCCGACCGCCCCGGCGACCATTACCGAGTAAAAAACAAAAGCTGACAGTTCGCCTGCAGTAATGCGGCCAGCAAGCATGTCGTGACCGCCTACCCAGAGAATGATGCCGATGGCACTAAACACCAGGAAAATAATCACCGCGGTGAGCTGAGCACGGGTGCGGATTCTTCTTAACGCAGCTGCAAATGAGCGATCGACCTGGGCGCCAAATCGCTGCTGATCGTGACTTTCATGGCCAAAAGCCTGCAGGGTACGAATGCCGTGAAAGGCCTCGTCGGCATAGGCACCGACATCCCCCACGCGGTCCTGGGTGGCGCGAGCGAGCCGCCTGACACGACGACCGTAAATAACTATTGGGACGATCACCAGGGGCACACACAGGCTCACCATCAGGGTGAGTTTCAGGCTGGTGGTCGCCAGTAGCGTGGTGCCACCAATAAGGATCAGCAAGTTGCGTAACGCGATAGATACGGAGGTGCCGATGGTCGATTGCAAAACCGTCGTATCGGCAGTTAACCGCGACAACAGATCGCCGGTGTGGTGATGTTCGAAGAATGCCGGTTCGAGGGTGACCAGGTGATTGAATAGCGACCGACGCAGATCAGCCGCAATGCGCTCACTCATCCAGGTGACCTGGTAGTACCGAATGGCGGTTGCTGCTGAGAGCAAAACGACGACCCCAAGCAGCACCAACAATGATCGATCGAGCATATCGGTATTGCCTGCAGCGAGGCCGGAATCGACCATCCAGCGTAACCCCTGGCCGAGGCCGAGCATGGTGCCCGCCGCGATTAATAGCGCCACCGCAGCGACGGCAACGCGCCATTTGTAGGGCTCAAAGTAGATCATCAGGCGGCGAACTTCAGCCAGTGACTCACTAATGGAACGTTTTGATTTGGTCTCGGTCACGCGCTTCCCTGCGTTGTGGTGGGCCGCTCACAGGTTACTCAGTGTTAATCGAGAAAACAGTATTGAGCGGGGGTAATATCTATTGCGATGGGTGATCTATAGATGGGACGTAATGGCGCACAAGTATCGCCGAACGAGCGCTCGGAAGTTTACCTGCTAAGGCGGAGTCTCTCCCAACTCTTCATAGTTTGTATCGATAAAACGCGGCGTGCAGATGGCCAGAAAAACCAGGTCGTCATTGCCAGTATTGGTAATGCGTTGGCGGACCAACGGTGGAATTGTCACCACATCACCCGGATTAACTTTTTGGGCCGGTAACTCGCCAACCTCGACCTGCCCGCAACCGGTCAAAATAAAGTAACGCTCCGCGGTGTCGTGCAGACGATGCCAGCGGGTGGTGACGCCCGGAGCCACCCGCGCCCGGGCGATGGATGCTGCCGGGTCGTTGGCACTGTTGGCCAGTTCGGTAATAAAACAGTGTTCAGTGGTGAAAAACTCACTGGCCAGATTTTGTTGCTGAATGGTTGGGTCCATAAGTGGTTTGCCCGGTGAAAAGAGGGTG
>QNFC01000259.1 GCA_003645395.1 Gammaproteobacteria bacterium | reverse complement strand
TGTGGAGTTGGTGGAGGCCGGTGCGGTCACGGCTCCACCGATTACCACCTTTGATCTGTCGCAAGCCGAAGCGGCCCACCGGCTCAGTGAGTCGAGGCATCTAAGGGGAAAGCTGGTGTTTGCCGTTAGAGGAAGTGAGGGTGGTTGACTGTTGACGAGGGTTTAAACCCAGGACTGGGCTATCTAGCAAGGCGTGCTCAAGTTTGAATAAGGCGGTTGGGGTGTGGCAAAGCAAGACTGGCTCCTCGTGCTCTTTGTTATTTTATTCATCCTTTAATAAAGAGTCCCTACTTCGCTGCATAGTTGCCAGCCACTCCTCATATTGAGTTCCCGGCACTGCAAAGTGAGTAATTATCTCAATAGCCCGCTTAATCGCCGCGAGCCCTCCGGCCCGGTCGCCGCTCTCGCCCAGCCGAACCGACAGGTTGTTCAAACTGCTCGCCAGGCCGGGACCGTAGGCGGCGAAGTTCTCTTCTGCCAAGGTTTCGCGGATCTCCACCGCCCGCTGACTCGCCGCGAGCCCTCCGGCCCGGTCGCCGCTCTCGCCCAGCCGAACCGACAGGTTGTTCAAACTGCTCGCCAGGTCGGGACCGTAGGCGGCGAAGTTCTCTTCTGCCAGGGTTTCGCGGATCTCCACCGCCCGCTGAATCGCCGCGAGCCCTCTGGCCCGGTTGCCGCTCTCGGCCAGCAGATTCGACAGGTTGTTCAAGCTCATCGCCAGGTCGGGACCGTAGGCGGCGAAGTTCTCTTCTGCCAGGGTTTCGTGGATCTCCACCGCCCGCTGGATCACTGCGAGCCCTCTGGCCCGGTCGCCGCTCTCGCCCAGCCGAACCGACAGGTTGTTCAAACTCATCGCCAGGTCGGGACCGTTGGCGGCGAAGTTCTCTTCTGCCAGGGTTTCGTGGATCTCCACCGCCCGCTGACTCGCCGGTAGCCCACCGGCCCGGTCGCCGCTCGCGGCCAGGTCAATCGACAGGTTGTTCAAGCTGCGCGCCAGGTCTGGACCGTAGGCGGCGAAGTTCTCTTCTGCCAGGGTTTCGTGGATCTCCACCGCCCGCTGACTTGCCGCGAGCCCTCCGGCCCGGTCGCCGCTCTCGCCCAGCCGATTCGACAGGTTGTTCAAACTGCTCGCCAGGTCGGGACCGTAGGCCGCGAAGTTCTCTTCTGCCAGGGTTTCGTGGATGTCCACCGCCCGCTGATTCGCCGCGAGCCCTCCGGCCCGATCGCCGCTCTCGGCAAGGCGATTCGACAGGTTGTTCAAACTGCTCGCCAGGTCTGGACCGTTGGCGGCGAAGTTCTCTTCTGCCAGGGTTTCGCGGATCTCCACCGCCCGCTGAATCACCGCGAGCCCTCCGGCCCGATCGCCGCTCTCGGCAAGGCGATTCGACAGGTTGTTCAAACTGCTCGCCAGGTCGGCACCGTAGGCCGCGAAGTTCTCTTCTGCCAGGGTTTCGTGGATCTCCACCGCCCGCTGACTTGCCGCGAGCCCACCGGCCCGGTCGCCGCTCTCGGCAAGCCGAACCGACAGGTTGTTCAAATGAGCAGCCTGAGCCTGTGGTGATTCGGCGGCATCGACGAGGGTGCTAGATACCTGGCGAGCCAGCTCTTGCAATGTGTATTCCAAATTAGCCCGCGATAGCCCTTGGTTTAGATAGCGGCACCAGTCAATTTTGCCCTTGACCGCCTCGACGAGGGATTGATCCGGCCACTGTTGTTGGAGCACTTCCGTGGCGTCGTAGATCAATCGGCCCAGTCTGGATATGGCTTTCCCAACGTCGTCCGCCGCTGCCAGGGCTGCATATTGCAGCGTTCCGGCCTGGCCATTTTCTTGAAGTTGCTCGGCCAGGAAACAGGCGGCGAACAGGTCTGGTTCGGGTAACGGCAGACTGCCGGGCTGCTGGACGCCAAATTCATCGGTGGCCGTCTGCTGCCAGGATGAGAGTTGGGTGGTTTGACTGGACGTGGGCAGGGTTTCCAGGTTAGCTATCTGGCGCAACTGATCAATCTGATCAACCCTCAACCCCCCTGAGATTGCGGCGAGTGCGTGAAGCATGATCGTGCCTTTGGTGTCGATACCCAGGGGCGAGGCTTCATTCATCAAACGGCTGCGCTCCCGACTGACCAGCGCTGCGATGACTTTGGGACCGGCGAGTTCAATTGCCCCTGGGGCGTAGAGCAAGTTCAGTGCCTGTGCCAGTACGAAAAGTGGCCGTTTATGCAAGTCATGACTGGCCTGCCACTGACTAAATTGAGTCTGATCGATAGCCGCCGAATTCAGATTCAGGATCGTCGCGAATTCCTCCTGTGCTGCCTTGAACAGTTGCCAGTTGTCATCGGGTTCATCCAGGTGCTTCAACTTAAGGGGCTCACCAAATAGCTCGGGCAATATTTGACCCAGGTTGAGTGGGTCTTGTTCTCGGCTGAGTAGTAGTACGCGGATCGGAAATTCCGGTTGTTCCTGGCCGCTTAGTGCCGCGAGGAGGTTCTGGGTTACTTCTCTGTGCTGCTCCGGGTAATCCAAAACAAACAGCAGGCCTTTTTCACCCGCTGTATAGCCAGCTGTGCCGTTGAACCCGCCAGGCGCGCCCGCTTGCCAACCTTCTTTACGCAGGGCCTGGGCCAGCTCAAAGGCCAGGCGGGTTTTACCGAGGCCACCGCCGCCAGCAATTGTCTTAACGCGAATACCGGGACCAGAGTTACACCACAACCGCAGCGCCTCCAGTTCCTGTTCCCGACCGATCAGTTTCTCAGGCAGGCGGCTTTTCCAGCTGAGGAGTTGCGAACTATTGCCCGGTTCAGTGACCTCTCGAAACGGGATGGCCAGCTCGACAGGCGTATCAACCGATGCATAGCTAATGGTGACATTGCGAGCGTTATCGCCGGAGATAATGATGCCGTGGTTGTCACCCCCAACTCGTACGTTTTTCTCTTTTCCCCCTTTCAAGAAGTTCCAAACCACCTCAGCCACTCCTGGGACAGAAATACGCGAGCGCGGTGATGACGACCCCGATCGCCAACAACCCCCGCTCTATCCATTGCCAGCTGGAAGGACTGGCCGGTTTCGCTGGCATGGGTGCAGCGTTGACCTGCTTTACATTACTGGCATTGTCCCCGGTAATGATCATGCCATTACTATCACCTTCGACCGTTACGTTTCGACTGCCGCGGCGGGTAACAAAAATGATTAAGGCAACAAGAAAACAGCACCCTGACAATAGATAGAACAACATCAGAACAACCTCGATTACGGAAACCTGTGGAGACCGCTAACCCTATCCCTAATCTCACCCAGGTTTCTAGTGGTTTGGGCAGAAAGAAAACAAAAATGGGGCATGAATTACGGTGCATGACAGTTTGCTAAATAGACTTTTTAGTTAGCGTTGTCAGAAATCAATGGGAGACTGCTTCCTGGTGTTTTCTTACCCTATCTGTAATGCACTCTTTGTCGCTCAGGTGTGGTTTTCAGCTCATACCAAACTCTTCCGCCAGTAGCTGGTATGAGCGCAGGCGCTCTTCTAAACCGTAGGTAACACAGACCACGGTGAC
>QNFC01000258.1 GCA_003645395.1 Gammaproteobacteria bacterium | reverse complement strand
TAATTTCGTTAATACCCGATGTAAAAGATATCCGTGTTCGCTTTGATCCTTATCCGGATCGTAGTCTCGAGGCGAAAATTAAAGAAATAGGTAACGAAGCGTCAAAAACAACCCGCACCTATCCGGTCACTTTAATCATGGAGCAACCCGAGGATATTAAAATATTACCAGGGATGGCGGGTACTGCAACCGGGACCCTGCCCGTGTCTGGAACGGGTGATCAATCAGATAAACCGGTTGTGCCGATTGGGGCGGTATTCACCCCCGATACGCAGAAACGGGACCATGTCTGGGTCATCGACGAAAAGTCGGGTAATGTGAAATTGCGCGTGGTGAAAACGGGCAACCTGACCCCGTCCGGCATCCAGATTATCGATGGTTTAGACACCGGCGAGTGGATTGCTATTGCCGGTGTTCATACCCTGCGTGAAGGTCAGGAAGTTCGCATTGATACCAGCGTCATAAAGGAGTAAGCCGGTGAACCTTGCAAAGGCAGCGCTGGAATACAGGGCTATTAGCTATTTTCTAACCTTCCTGTTACTGATTGTCGGGGTTTTTGCCTACTTCAACCTGGGCCAGCTCGAAGATCCTGAATTCAGCGTTAAAACCGCCGCCATTACGGTCAACTATCCCGGTGCCAGTGCAGAACAGGTCGAACTCGAAGTAATTGACCTGATTGAAACAAAAATTCAGGAAATGGTCGAATTAAAGCATATTTACTCCATGGCCCGTCCCGGTCAGGCCATTATTAAAGTCGACATCAAGAACCATTACTGGTCGGACGATCTCCCGCAGATCTGGGATATCTTGCGAAAAAAGATAACCGACATCGAACACTTGTTACCTCCTGGTGCCAGCAAACCCAGTGTTGGCGACGACTTTGGTTTTGTATTTGGTTTTTTGCTCGGTGTTACCGCCGACGGCTATAGCTATGCGCAGTTGCACGACTATGTTAAGACCCTGCGTAAAGAACTGAAGATCACGCCCAATGTTGCCCGCATAGATACATGGGGTGTACAGCAACGGCAAATCTATATCGATGTGTCTCAATCCCAGTTATCCCAGCTTGGCTTAACCGCCGAAGATGTACAGGCAACATTGCAACAGCAGAATATGATCGTCGACGCCGGTTCGGTTGACTACCAGGGCCAGCGAATTCGTGTTGCCCCCACTGGTGAGTTTAGTTCTTCGGTACAAATCGGCGACCTTGCCATTAGCGGGGTGGAGGGGCGAGACCGGCTCGAGGGAGTACGCGGTGATGAATTGATCCGGGTTCGCGATATCGGTACCGTTCGTGAAGGCTACCTCGAGCCGCCGTTACAAATAATGCGTATCAATGGATTACCTGCCATCGCCTTGTCCATCGCTCCTTCTGCGGGCACGAATGTCGTTAACGTTGGCAGCGTTATCGATGAACGGATCGAGGCATTGCAAGCAAACTTACCCGTCGGAATCGAATTACACCGCATCTCGTGGCAATCGGACCTCGTAGCGGAATCGGTTAGCGGCTTCATGGTAAGCCTGGGACAGGCCGTTGCCATCGTACTGGTGATCCTGGCGCTCAGCATGGGGCTTCGCGTCGCTATCATTATCGGTTTGACCGGGCTGGTATTCGCGATCCTTGGCAGCTTTATCGTTATGGCGATATGGGGGATCGATCTGCAACGTGTTTCTCTTGGCGCATTGATTATTGCGATGGGTATGATGGTCGATAATGCCATCGTTGTAGTCGATGGATTCGTGGTGCGATTGAAGAAGGGTATGGATCGGAAAGCCGCGGCGATAGAAGCCGCTGGTCAACCAAGTATACCGTTACTGGGGGCGACCCTGGTCGCATGTATGGCGTTCTATCCGATCTTCGTTTCAACCTATGACACCGGTGAGTATGCAGGCAGCCTTTTCCAGGTGGTTGCAATCGCCCTGCTGACCAGTTGGGTACTCTCACAAACTGTAACGCCCTTGGTTTGCGTGGATTTTTTACCCGACCCGAAGGAAGGGGGGGGAGATCCCTACGACACGCGTTTTTACCAGAGTTTCAGAAAATTACTGGGTTCATTAATAAAGTTTAGAATTATTTTTATCGCCATCATGGTGGCCGCACTGGGGGCGTCAATTTACGGTTTCAAAGACGTGAAACAGTTGTTTTTTCCCGATTCTTCACGCACCCAGATCATGATTGATTACTGGGCAATAGAAGGCACACGAATTCAGCAAACCTCGGCCAATGTAGAGCTCATCGAAGAAGAGTTAGGCCAATACGAAGAGGTCGTCACCGTGAGCACCTTTATCGGTGCCGGACCGCCGCGCTTTTATCTACCGGTCAATCCGGAAAGCAATTATAGCTCCTATGCCCAGCTAGTCGTCAATGTCGACACCCTGCCGAACGTGGATGTGGTTATAGATAAATTAGAAAAATGGCTGAGTCAACATAACCCGGGGCATATTACCCGGGTTCGAAAATACGCTGTTGGGGCATTTGATGACTGGAAGTTCGAGGCACGCTTCAGCGGCCCTGCCAATGCCGACCCCGGGGTTTTGAGAGAGCTGGCTAAACAGGGCATGGCCATTCTCGAAGCCAGCCCCTATGCGAAAGAAGTTCGTACCAACTGGCGCCAGCGTAGCCGTGAAATAGTGGTCGAATACAACCAGGAGCGTGCACGCTGGACAGGTATCAGTCGTGAGAATGTCGCACGTGCAACCAAACGGACCTTCGATGGGAATAACATCGGCCTTTATCGTGAAGGGGATGAGTTAATCCCGATCGTCATACGCTCGGTGGAAGATGAACGGCAAAGCGCCGCCATCGATCTTTCCGTGGTCCAGGTTATCCCGGATTTCTCGACCGAATCGCTACCGCTGTCCCAGGTCATCGATGACACCCTGTTAAAGTGGAATGACAACATCATCTGGCGCTGGGACCGTCGTCGTGCAATTTCCGTACAGGCATCACCAGACAATGCCACTGCTCCCACCTTAATGACCGATGTTAAACAGAAATTTGAAGCTATCCCCTTACCCCCCGGTTATACCCTGGAGTGGGACGGTGAATATGATAGTGCCAAACAATCTAGCGATGCATTGGCTCCAGGATTAGGCCCGGCCGTTATAATCATGCTGATTATTATCGTGGCCTTATCAAATGCCTACCGGCCGCCGTTGATTATGCTCCTGGTGATACCGTTTATTATGATCGGCATAACGCCCGGTTTACTGATGACAGGTGCGTCATTTGGTTTCATTGCGTTACTGGGGATAATGAGTTTATCCGGGATGATGATTAAAAATTCGGTCGTTTTGCTGGATCAAATCAAGCTTAATATCGCCGAGGGCATGTCGGCGTATAAAGCCACGATTGAAGCTGCCGTGCAACGTCTCAATCCTGTTGTCAACGCGGCTGCAACCACGGTGTTTGGCATGATACCGTTGTTGGGCGATGTTTTCTGGGTCGCGATGGCGGTGACGATTATGTTTGGCCTGGCGTTTGGTACGCTGCTGACGATGTTACTGGTGCCTGTTTTCTATGCCACGTTTTACCGGTTACGCGCACC
>QNFC01000257.1 GCA_003645395.1 Gammaproteobacteria bacterium | reverse complement strand
GACGACTTCCGGCGTTCGGTCGAAGAGGAGCAGTTGAAGCCCACCTCTGCGCGCGAGGTGACTGACTGGCAGTACCGGATGGGTGAGCGCACCATCTCTGATCTGTCGGGGGCGACCAGAGATAGTGTCACGTCTGTGGACATGGCCTACACCGCGTTCGACGATCTCGGGTCTGGCCTGTCTGGTGGCGTGTTCTACCACGGGACTACCAAGACTGATATCGCCTCGTTCGTTGACACTGATGGCAACCTTCATCTTCGTGCCGGTAAGGGTGACGGTCAGGTGTGGTTCAGTGAAGGCAAGCACAATGCCTACGATGAAGACCTCCTTGGGAACCGTGGTCACATGTTCGCGGTCGAGCGTGGTGCGGCCCGTAAGGTCGGCGACCTGGATACGGTGCCGCTTGCGGGCCTGAACGAGGGTCGGCCCCTGCGTCCGACCACTGCTGGTGAGGCTGTCTTCCCTGCTGGTACATGGCAGGTCGCCAATACCGGTGCAGGCAAGGGTGGCGTTGCTACGTTCCCGGTGAAGAAGACTGTTCGGGCGCCTAGTGGTGTCATGGACAACGATGTCTGGGCCAAGATCATCAAGCCGCTCGCGCCGTCCCTCGACAACGCGAACGATGCTCGTAACTTCTTGATGGAGAACGGGCATTGGACTCCGAAGACCGGTGAGGACATCAAGCAGGGTCGGCGCGTGTGGACGGCGGCGGATGAGGCTGATTGGTACAAGTCCAACTACGGCGTGACGCCTGCGTGGGTCGATACGGTCGAGTTGCTCAAGCTCGGGGCGTTCGACTCCGAGTTTGCGTACGGTGAGGTCATGACGCGCTTCGGTGTGTGGGATAACACTGTCGATCTCGAGTTGCGACTGTCTGGCAAGTCCCCGGAGGCGCAGCAGTTGCGAGTCATCTGGGGCGACGAGATGGCTGGGGTCAAGCAGTTGCGTTCGATCGAGGATCAGCGCCAGTGGATGAGGGAGCGTTGGGGTGATCTGGTCTATAGGGAGCCGACCAAGAAGAGTGCCGGTCGCTTCACCCGTGTTCCGTGGCTGATGGACCCGACTTCTTCCGAGTACCGGCTCTATCTGCGTGATGCGGCCGGGGAGTTCGTTGATGACACTTCACAGCTTGGGCGGCGTGAGTCCGCTGCGCTGCGTGGTGCGATCAAGAAGCGCGCACCTTTCCAGATCCGACGGCTGCAGAAGGCGGCGGATTCTGGTGATTCGGCCCTGCTGGAGCAGGTGCTGATCAAGGGTTCTCTCGAGTTGACTGATGACCTTATCGCGAACCCGCGTTGGCGGCGCTTGTTCGATCCGAAGGCTGGCGTGCTTGCGCGCGAGAACATGCTCTACTCGCTGTTGCATGGACTCGGCTACATCCAGCGGTTGGATGTGATCACGCAGTATGCGTTCGGGTTCATCAACGCTTTCGAGGTCAGCCCTCTCGGCATGAAGAACTGGATGGCCAAGATCTACATCCACGCGCACGGCGGGGTAGGCCTGAGCGAGGTTCCCGGTTTCATCCGGAAGCGCTTCCCTACCATCGAGACGACCGGGCTTGGCTCGGGCACTACGATCTGGGAGCGTGTCGGGTCCGGTAACTTCGGTCGGGTGCGTGAGGCTAAGGCTCGGTTCTCTGACTCTGGCGCGTCCCTCGGTGAGCAGTGGGGCGACCTCGGCGATCTCGTTATCGGGTCGATCAAGTCGATCCCGGAGATCGGCCTAGAGGTTTCCGCCAAGGCCGAGCAGGCGCTGAAGCATCAGATGTTCCTGCGCCTGTATACGGACCGCCTCGGACGCCTTCTTCATGAAGGCTTCGAGGAGGGCGCTGCTGATCTGATCGCGCACGCTGATGCGGTGCGGCTGACGAACGACTTCTTCCCCTCGATGAACGGTCGGTCTTGGTGGTTCAAGGCCCTCAACGAGTTCGTTCCGTTCCTGCATTACAACTGGGCCACGACTACGCTGTACGCGAAGCAGTTTCTCGAGCACCCGTGGTTGCTGCACAAGATGGGTGTACTCGGCAATGAGTTCGAACGTATGAACATGGAGCGCTGGCAGATGCAGAACCCCGGCGTGCCAGCGCCTCGCGGGAGCAACTTCCGTAAGTTTGGTGTGACCGTTGGCGACAGCCGCTTCTTCATCGACTTCTTCGGTATGTCGGATGTGAACCGTGGTGCCAAGGCGATCGCGCTGCTGACGAGTGGCGAGGAGATCCGCTTCTCTGACATCTTCAAGACGTTCGTTCGCGTGCCTCACCCTTGGCAGGCGCAGTTGTATTCGTATCTCATGGATGAGCCGAGTTGGTACACGGGTGATCGCGTGACCCTCGGTGATATCGTGTGGCCGGTCGGTGTGATCGAGTGGTGGCAGAAGGCCATCCTTGATGGGGATGTCAGTGAGTCCGATTGGTTCAAGCTGTTGAGTCGCACGTTGTTCTTCAGCGAGGCGCGTAGCATCGGCCCGATGCAGGTATCGGAGATGACGTACTTCGCCCTCCTGGATAAGGATGAGGATCTCGCGCGTAGGTACATCGACGCGCATCCGGAGTTGCAGGAGTATTGGGCCAGCAAGGATCCGAAGTCCGCTAAGGTCATTCTCCAGAACAACGGCATCCTGCCTCGGTCTTTCTGGCAGACGGTGAGCAAGGGGCAGGCCGATAAGACGAAGCAGGCGCTCGACGAGTACAAAGAGCTCAGCCTTGAGTGGAAGAAGAAGCTTGAGGATTATCTCGAGGCGGGCGGGTCGCCCCTCGATGAGCATTACAAGATGATGAAGGAAGAGCGGTTCAAGGCGCTGACTGACTTCAAGTACGGGCACCCTGATCTGATGCTCTATCACCAGTATTACAACGATCCCTCCGAGTGGTCTGATGAGATCCTTGAGGACTATCGCGATCAGTTGTATGACAAGTACGCCACGTTCGATCAGTTCAAGCCGCAGCGTGCGGACTATCCCTCGGACCTGAAGTACTACAAGGCCGTCAAGGATTACTACGCTCTGAAGAACGAGTGGGTCGAGGCGCATCCGGAGTTGTTCGAGATCCTCGGGCGCGAGCGTACTACGGTCGAGATGGCTATTGCTGATGTCTATCAGGAGATGGCCGACGCGTATACGGATATCGGGGAACGCAATATCGCCATCGCGAAGGCTGAGGCCCGTGGTGATGACCTGTTGGTCGATGCGATGCACGGTCTGAACGATCTCGTGTACCAGACGCTGGAAGACCCGACCGTGGTTCAGTCTGATCGGGCGCATCCGCCTGATGTGCAGGAGATGCTTGACCGTGGGGAGTCCGGGGCTGTTATCGAGCGTGATATCACGAACATCGAGGAATCCGCTCTGATCGTGTCGATTCCTGGGGTGCTTGAGCAGCGGTACCGCAACGGGTCGCCTGAAGAGAAGAAGCAGATGCGGCGTGACTTCTGGTACAACGAGGCGATCCAGAAGGTCTGGAAGACCTCTGATGACGGTATGGAATTCCTGCGGAAGTTGGATGCGAATCCGAAGCTGAAGGCCGAGTACTTGGCCCGCATGAAGGTGAACGATCCTG
>QNFC01000256.1 GCA_003645395.1 Gammaproteobacteria bacterium | reverse complement strand
TGGATCGTCACCAGCATCTACGCCATCGGTTACATGCGCGGCCATCACGAAAAGCATCAGACTCGCTTTTATTTCTTCTTTGCCATGGCCATCGCCAGTGTGATGGGGCTGACCTTCTCCGCTAACCTGCTGACCCTGTTTATTTTTTACGAAGTACTGACTCTGTCTACCTTTCCATTGGTAACCCACGCCGGTACCGACGCGGCCCGCAAAGGCGGACGAACTTATCTAGGAATTTTGCTCGGTACCTCTATTGCCTTTTTCCTGCTCGCCATACTGGCCACCTGGGCAATCACTGGCACCCTCGATTTCACCCGCGGTGGCATCCTGCCCGACGACCTCCCCGCCCCCCTGGTCGCACTGCTTTATGCCCTGTTTCTATTTGGTGTCGGCAAAGCAGCGTTAATGCCCTTTCACCGCTGGCTGCCGGCGGCGATGGTGGCGCCAACGCCAGTGTCAGCGCTGCTACACGCGGTCGCCGTGGTCAAAGCCGGTGTCTTTACCGTACTCAAGGTTACGGTTTATATCTTTGGTATTGAAACCCTGCAGCAGGGTCAGGCCAGCGAGTGGATGCTCTACGTGGCCGGGGCAACGGTATTGTTTGCCTCGTTGATCGCGATGACCAAAGACAATTTAAAAGCACGGCTAGCCTACTCCACGGTTAGCCAACTCGGTTACATCGTTATGGGCGCGGCGCTGGCCGACCAACTCGGCATTATCGGCGGGGCCATGCACATTGCTACCCACGCCTTTGGCAAAATCACCCTGTTTTTTGCCGCTGGCGCAATCATGGTCGCCAGCCACAAAACTGAAATCAGCCAGATGCGCGGACTCGGCCGAGTAATGCCAATTACCTTTGGCGCCATGCTCATCGGCTGCCTGAGCATTATTGGCCTGCCACCGATGGGCGGCACCTGGAGCAAGTGGTATCTAGTGATGGCCACGGTCAATACTGAGCAATGGATCATGCTGGGAATACTGCTACTCAGCTCCCTGCTCAACATTGCTTATCTGTTACCTATTCCTATCCGGGCTTTCTATTCGAACAATACCGGTGAGAAAGGTGACACCAACCATGCTAACGGCGGTAACGCCTTAATCAAAGAAGCCCCCCTGTTTTGCCTGCTGGCGATGATTATCAGCGCCAGCGGCTGCCTGCTTCTGTTTATCTATCCCCAGCCGCTGTATGAGCTGGCTTCTGCACTATTTCCTGGCTGAGGGCGTCGACATGATTGATAAAGCCGATACACAGCAGCCACCATCAGCCGCAGGCAACGGCGAAAAACTCTACCTGTTCGACAAACCAAAAAATGTACAGCGATTACTGCGCGGCTTCTACCTTTGCTGCACCCTGCTGGTACTCGCCGAGTTCGTCATTCACCGCCACGTAGTCCACTCGTGGGAAGGACTTTTTGGCTTCTATGCTATTTACGGCTTTGTTGCCTGCGTAGTGCTGGTACTGGCTGCGACGCAAATGCGCAAACTGATCATGCGTAATGAAGATTATTACGACACTGATTCAAGTGCTGCTGACTCAACCGCCAACGATGATGGGGGAAATGGCAATGTGGGCCGCTGATCTCCCGCCATTCATACCCTTTTTTGCCGCAGCGCTGATCATGGCGCTGACCCGCAGCCATGCCCTGCGGGCAGCCATCGGCATTGCTGTGCCAGTGCTTGGCGGACTGCATCTCTGGTTTGATGTTGACCCGGGCCTGACCACCTATCGCACGCTGTTCGAATTCCAGTTAATGCCCTTTCGCACTGACCAGCTAAGCTTGCTATTCGGCTACCTGTTTCATATCGCTGCGTTTATCGGCATGCTCTACGCGCTGCATATACGAGACCGGGTTCAACAAATTGCGGCCATGCTTTATGCAGGCAGCGCCCTCGGCGCGGTCTTCGCCGGCGACCTGCTCACCCTGTTCCTGTTCTGGGAAGGACTGGCGCTAACGTCCGTCTTCCTTGTCTGGGCGCGGCGCAGCAAAACCTCGTTTGCCACTGGCCAGCGTTATCTGATTTTTCAGGTGCTCTCCGGGGTGTTGTTACTCGCCGGCGCACTGCTCATTTATCGCGATAGTGGCTCATTAGAATTCACCAAAATCGGCCTCGATGGTCCTGGTTCCTGGCTAATTCTGCTGGCCTTTGGCATCAAGGCCGGTTTCCCCGGCCTGCACACCTGGCTCACCGACGCCTATCCCGAAAGCACTCCCACCGGCACCGTCTTTCTTGCCTCGTTTACGACCAAGGTCTCCGTCTATGCGCTAGCACGCGGATTCCCCGGTACCGAGATGCTGATTTATGTCGGCGCAACCATGGCCTGCTTTCCAATCTTCTTTGCGGTTATCGAGAACGACCTGCGCCGAGTGCTCGCCTACAGCATGATCAACCAGATCGGCTTTATGGTCTGCGGCATCGGCATCGGTACCGAACTCGCGCTCAATGGCGCAGTTGCCCACGCTTTCAATGACGTCATTTTTAAGGGACTGCTGTTTATGTCCATGGGTTCGGTACTCCATATGACCGGCAAAATTAACGGCTCCGACCTCGGCCATCTCTACAAAACTATGCCTAAAACCACCTGGCTCTGTATTGTTGGTGCGGCTTCGATTTCTGCCTTCCCATTGTTCAGTGGGTTTGTCAGCAAATCGATGGTGATGGCAGCTCTACTGGAAACCCACCATGAGATTGTCTGGCTAGCGATGCTGTTTGCCGCCGCGGGAGTGTTTCACCACGCTGGCATCAAGATCCCCTACTTTGCTTTCTTTGCCCACGATTCTGGCATTCGTACCCAGGACCCACCCTGGAATATGGTGCTCGCGATGACTATCTCTGCCGTGCTCTGTATTTTCATCGGTAGCTATCCGGCGGTGCTCTATAGCCTGCTGCCTTACGACACCGGTTACTCACCCTATGACGCGACCCACGTGCTCACGCAAACGCAGTTGCTGTTTTTCTCTGCCGCTGCGTTTGTCTGGCTACAGTTGCGCGGGCTTTACCCGCCGGAGCTACGCTCAATCAACCTGGATGTAGAGTGGTTTTATCGCAAACTGATACCGTCGACAATTCATTCGGTCGGCAGGGTAATTGGCAAGCCTGCCGTATTCGCCTGGCGCTATGTCGTCAGCGGCCTGCTCGACAAAATTGGTGACACCCTGAGCCGCCACCACGGAATGGAAGGCACCCTGGCCAGAACATGGCCAATCGGAAGTATGGTTTTGTGGGTCGCTATTTTGCTCGTTGCCTACCTGCTATTGGGGTATTTATAGTGTCCCGCCACGTTCACTAGTGTCCAACAAACGCCTTATCCGAGCGGCACCATGATCAAACCGACCACCCTGGGTCGCGATGATGTCGAATTGCTCGACCACGACACCGTATTTCAGGGTTATTTCCACATGGATCGTTACCGGCTCCGCCACCGTAAATACGATGGCGACTGGAGCCGACCAATTACTCGCGAAGTGCTGGAGCGGGGCCACGCCGCAGCGGTACTGCCCTACGACCCGGTGACCGACCGGGTACTGCTGATTGAACAATTTCGTGCCGGTGCC
>QNFC01000255.1 GCA_003645395.1 Gammaproteobacteria bacterium | reverse complement strand
GCTATCTGAATGACTTTCCGGTGGAGCGCCACTACCGCGATGCTCGGGTAACACAGATTTATGAGGGTACCAGTGAAGTACAACGGTTGTTGATCGGTCGTGATTTAGGGTGATAAATCAGGTTATTTAAACTGATTAATTTATTGTTATTAAACATGTTTATTTTTCAATATAACCAATTTTAACAGAGGTTTTCTGGCCTGATTGATGTATCAGAGCTAGGGTGCTCACTTCCACATTATGTGCGGACTCTCACTTTATCCTGCAGGAGTGCAAGATGTTAGATGCCTATATTTACGACGGTGCGCGAACCGCCTTTGGCAAATACTGCGGCGCGCTAGCGCAGGTGCGGCCGGATGACCTGGCCGCCGGCGTAATCAAAGCGCTGGTGGAGCGTAATGGGTTTGATCCGGCGCTGATCGATGACGTGATTCTGGGTTGCGCCTGCCAGTCGGGCGAAGATAGCCGCAACGTTGCCCGGTACGCGAGTCTATTGGCAGGTTTGCCGGTGTCGGTGAGCGCCCAAACGGTAAACCGGCTCTGCGGCAGTAGCCTCGCGGCCATCATCGATTCAGCGCGGGCCATCACCTGCGGCGAGGGTGAGTTATTTATCGCCGGCGGGGTCGAGAGTATGACCCGGGCACCGCTCACCTTTAACAAAAGTAACACTGCATTCAGCAAAGACATCACCGTTTACGACAGCGCCATTGGCGTGCGTTTTCCCAATGCAGAGTTTGGCAAACAGTTTGGTCACGACGCCATGCCAGTGACCGCTGACAAGGTAGCGGTGGTTGAGCAGGTTAGTCGCGAGCAGTGCGATTTATTCGCGTTTAACTCTCAATTGAAGTGGGAACAGGCCACCGCCGCGGGCTATTTTGCTGACGAAATTGTACCGGTCTCTATCCCACAAAGACGTGGAAAGCCCCCGATTGTGGTTGAGGTAGATGAACACCCCCGGGCCGGGGCCAGTCTGGAAAAGATGGCGAGCATGAATCCACTATTTGACGATGGTGTCGTTACCGCCGCCAATGCATCCGGTGTCAACGACGGCGCGGCGGCGGTGATTGTCGGCAGTCGAGAGTTTGGGCAGCAGCACGACATGCAGCCGATGGTGCGCATACTCGGTGGTGCGGCGGCGGGGGTCGAACCATCTATGATGGGTCTCGGCCCGGTGCCAGCTTGTCAAAAATTGCTCAAGCGGTTGGGGCTAACGCTTGAGCAGATGGACCTCATCGAAATTAACGAGGCGTTCAGTGCGCAGGTGCTGGGTGACTTAAAGCAACTGGGCATTGCCGAGGATGATGGCCGTATTAACCCCAACGGCGGCGCGATTGCGGTGGGGCACCCCCTGGGTGCATCCGGCGCACGCATTGCATTAACCGCCGCGCGGCAGTTGCAGCGCAGCGGCGGTCGTTATGCGCTGGTCTCGATGTGTATCGGCGTCGGCCAGGGTATCGCCATGGTGATGGAGCGGATGGAGTAGGGCTGTTTAGCGTTAACGCTTCAGCTCAAACAATAATGCTCACGGTGCCTGCGACCCCCAGTCCGGGCATCACCAGCAGCGATTTGCGGTTTAAAAATTTCAGTTCGCCATCGACGCGAATCAGCCGATGCTCGTAACGGCCCACGTACTGGCTCTGTACCCCGTGGCGGCTGCGAAAGATTGAGAATCCGGCGGTGACGTCGATCACGCCATTCTGCTCGCTGTGCACCAGCACATTGGTGACCAGCCGCTGAGTTATCGAGTGGGGTTGCTCGGCGTGGCCCTGAGGCAGGTCAAACCGCTTTACTCGAAAGCAGAGCTGGCGGTAATCGTCATCCACCAGGTAGAGGCTTTCAACCGAGTTCAGGTGGTGACCATCGGTACTCGGCACCTGATAGCGGGCCTGGGGGTCAAACATCCCCAGCCATTTATCTAACTGCCAGGTATCGAGCAGCCAGGCTTCGGTGGAGAGGAAGGTTTCGACCTCACTGTTCTGGATGGGTGAGGTGCTCTGTTTGGGTACAGGTAGGCTGTTCATGGCAGCTCCGAGAAATTGGTAATGCCGAGGTAACCCTGCCAGGCGTTAAAAAATGCTCGGGTCATAAAATCGGATTCGCCGGGATTGGTGAGACCACCGGCGATTTCGGCGGCGATGCCTTTGGAATAGTTCGCCCAGGGGACCTCTCGGTAGGTGGCAAAGCCGCGTTGCGAGGCTTCCATGCCTTCGATGTCATCGGGCGTGGCAAAGCCACCGGGGCCAAGAAAGGTTAAAAATTGCTCGTTCCTCACCTGCGCCAGTTCCGGCGGATCATCGGTGGGGGCAATCTGCCAGGCGGTCACGTCCATGTAGCCGGCGGAGACCGGCTCGGCCAGGCGGATGGTGACGCCCATGATGTCGTTAATAATCAGGTTTGGAAAAATTACCAGATTACGGTTTTTGCGGGCGATGCGATCACCCAGTTCCGGGCCGAGGCGCTCAATTAATTCTTCTCTTCGCGCTTCCACCTGGGCGTTGACCTCGTCACTCCAGGAAGCATCCGGTTTGCCCTGTGGACGCCCCCAGGGCGCTTCATATTCAAATACCGTGTGGCCATTGCCGAGCACGCTTTCGTGGAAGTCGCGGATCGGGTGCTTCATCTCGCTGCCGCGTTCCTGCAGGTACTGCAAATAGGTCACGTGGGTGGGCAAAAAATGATTCCCGTCGATCACGTTCACCGGCAGCATTTTCCAGTTGGCGCTGGTGCCGTATATGTGGGTGCCAGGCATTACTTTCATGCCGTCGGTGCTGCTAGCGCTGAGAATATCCAGATACTCTTTGGCACCGGCCAGGTAATCGGGCAGATCGCCACGCTCGGCAAAGCTGATAAACACGAAGCCCTGATAGCTTGCCTGGCTCGGTGGGGTGGGTAACCCGTTGGCCGATTTACTGAACTGGGGGCCAAAGGCTGATTCACCGGGTACTTCTTTCAGCTCGCCATCGCGATCAAATACCCAGCCGTGATACGCACAGGGAAAAAAATCCCGGTTGCCGGCCGGTTCGCGACAGACCAGCGATCCATTATGGGTGCAGGTGTTGAGGTAGACCTGTACGTGACCATCACTGCCGCGCACCAATAGCAGGGGCCGACGGGCGATAGTGCGGGTGACAAAATCGCCGGGCTTGGGAATTTCAGTCTCGTGGCCGACATAGAGCCAGAGCTTGTCGTAGATCTGCGAGTACTCGGCCTCGAAAAGTTCTTCGTCGGTAAACGTGCGTTTGTTGACTAGATACTGGTGATCGTCGGGCTGGTCGAAGATGAGCTGATTACTATCTGGGTTCATGGGGCAAAACTCTCAATCAGAAGAATTAAAACGGATTCGGGCCTACTCAGTTTGTTCGAGCCAGTTCGGCCAGCCTGCGGCAATATTGGCCTGCCGGGCGAGGGCCTGCTCGGCCTTGTTGGCCTGTTGCAGATCCCACTGTTGCAAACGGGGCTGGATGCTACGTACCCAAAGCGGCGGAATTAATGCCAGCAAAATACAAAGCCAGGCGCTAGGCATTTGCGGCGCATTGGGTAGCGGCGTGAGCTGCCAGTAG
>QNFC01000254.1 GCA_003645395.1 Gammaproteobacteria bacterium | reverse complement strand
GTTGGGTATTGGGAATCTGGTGGTAGATTTCCTCCACCCGGCCGGCGGTGGAGTTCTCAAGCGGAATCATCGCTAATTCCGCGTCTCCGTTTTCGACCTTCTGAAACGCCTCCTCAAAGGTCAAGCTCGGAATGCGCACAGAGTCAGGATACACATTGAGGCAGGCCAGCTCGGAATACGCCCCCGGCTCGCCCTGAAAGGCAATGGTCAGATTGTTGCTCATGAAATCGGCTTCTAAACTTAAGTCGGGCCCGAACAAAGATATCCGGATGCCTGGATGGATGAAACGCTAACAATAGCCAGCGGGTTAATTTATTTTCGCCGAATCGGGTTGGCAGCGGGTGAAAAATGTCATTATTTATCGATACGACCAACCTTTTGCAACCACCCCATCACAACAACAAAAACCGAGAGGAGACTCAATCATGGCTGACGCCTATATATATGATGCCGTACGCACCCCGCGAGGTCGCGGCAAAGCCAGTGGCTCGCTTCATGAAGTCACGCCAATTCGCCTCGCCAGTAAGGTGCTGGAAGCCACCCGCGACCGCAACAACCTCGACACTTCGCGGGTCGACGACGTGATCATGGGCGTGGTCAGCCCGGTGGGTGAACAGGGAGCGAATATTGCCCGCGTCGCGGTAATTGAGGCCGACTACGACGAAAAAGTCGCCGGCGTACAGATCAACCGCTTTTGCGCCTCGGGACTCGAAGCGCTGAATATGTCCGCCGCGCAGATTATGGCCGGTCAGAACGACCTGATGATTGCCGGCGGCGTTGAGTCGATGTCGCGCGTGCCCCTGGGCCAGGACGGCGGAGCCTGGTCCACCGATCCGCAGGTGGCGTTTCACTCCTACTTTGTTCCGCAGGGGGTTTCCGCTGACCTGATCGCCACCATGGATGGCTTCAGCCGCCAGGATGTGGACGACTTCGCCGTACGCTCGCAAGCCCTGGCCAGTCAGGCCCGTGATGACGGCCGGTTTACAGGGTCTCAAATTGCGATCCACGATATCAATGGCGAGCTGCTGCTTGACCATGACGAGCACATCCGCACCGGCACCACTACCGCTGACCTGAGCGAACTTAAACCTGCTTTTTCGATGCTCGGCGAACAGTACGGGTTTGATTCCGTCGCCATTCAGCGCTACCCAGAAGTGGCGGCCATCGACCACGTCCACCACGCCGGCAACTCATCGGGCATTGTCGATGGCGCCGCCGCCATCCTGCTGGGTACTCCGCAAATTGGTAAGGAACTCAGCCTGAAACCCCGGGCCAAAATTCGCGCCTTCGCCTCCATCGGCACCGAGCCGACCATCATGCTTACCGGCCCGGCACCGAGCGCAGAAAAAGTACTCAAACGCGCGGGCATGACCGTCGCAGATATCGACCTGTTTGAAGTCAACGAAGCCTTTGCCGCCGTGGTGCTTAAATTCATGCACGATCTGCAGGTGCCTTTGGACAAAATCAACGTTAACGGCGGCGCCATTGCTATGGGCCACCCGTTAGGGGCTACCGGAGCGATGCTGGTTGGCACCGTACTCGACGAGCTGGAACGGCGCGACCTGAACACGGCGCTGATTACTCTGTGCATCGGCGCCGGCATGGGCACCGCCACCATCATCGAACGGGTTTGAGGAGCAGCTCAATGATTGATTACGACATAGACCAGAACGGTATCGCCACGCTCACCTGGAATATGGTGGACGCCGGCACCAATATTCTTAGTCAGGCATCAATGGCTGCATTTAATGAGGCTGTTGAAAAAGCCGTCGCCGATGATTCGGTGATCGGCCTGGTGATTACTTCCGCCCGCAAAGATTTTCTTGCCGGCGCAGATATCTCCATGTTCATGGAAATTGATGACGCTGCCGACATGGCGGTGATGGCCGGCGGCGCTCAGGGCATGATTCGTCGCCTCGAAACCTGCGGCAAGCCCGTGGTTGCAGCCATAAACGGCACCGCCCTCGGCGGCGGTCTTGAGCTCTGTCTCGGCTGTCACCACCGAGTGGCGGCGGACAACCCAAAAACCCGCATCGGCCTGGTGGAAGTGACCATCGGCGTGATTCCCGGTGCCGGCGGCACTCAGCGGCTACCCAGGTTAATCGGTATCAAAAACGCCGTGCCACTGATGGCAGAAGGCAAACGCATCAAAGTGAACCAGGCACTGAAACTCGGCATCATTGATCAGGTAGTGGCGCCAGAAAAACTGCTCGATACTGCAAAGCAGTGGATTCTCGACGGCGGCAAAGCCGGTAACCCCTGGGACCAGCGCGGTTTTGTGCCCCCCGGTGGCGACATGACTAATGCCGGCAACCGCGACTTTATGACCGTAGCCAACGCTATGCTGCGCGAGAAAAGCAAGGGCAACTATCCGGCGCCGCTGGCGGTGCTGGCAACTGTGTACGACAGCATTAACTCGCCCATTGATCAGGGGCTGGAAATCGAAGCAAAATACTTTGGCCGCACCGCCACCGGCAAAGTGGCGCAAAACATGATCCGCAGCCTCTTTTTCGGCATGCAGGCGGCCAATAAGCTCAAAGGTCGGCCTAAAGGATTTGAAAAAAAACTACCGACCAAAGTTGCTGTTTTAGGCGCCGGACTGATGGGCGCTGGTATCGCCCACGCCTGTGTTACCCGGGGCATTGCCACGGTGCTGCTCGATGCCACGCAGGAGCAGGCCGATAACGGCAAGGCTGCTATTAAAAAGCTGCTTGATCGTGAAGTTGAAAAAGGCCGACTCAGCGAAGAGAAACGTGACGGCGTGCTCTCACTGGTAACCGCGACCGCTGATTATGCGGACCTTGCCGGCACCGATCTGGTGGTCGAAGCCGTTTTTGAGAGCCGCGAAGTCAAAGCCGAGGTCACCGCCAAAGTGGCTGAGCAACTCGGCGAAGAAATCGTGTTTGGCTCCAATACATCTACTCTGCCGATCAGTGGCCTGGCGGAAACCTGGGTCAAGCCGGAGAACTTCATTGGCATTCACTTCTTCTCGCCGGTGCATCGCATGGGGCTGGTTGAAGTGATCCTCGGCGAGAGAACCTCCGACGCAACCCTCGCCACCACTCTCGATTTCGTTAAAGCCATCGGCAAAACGCCCATCGTCGTCAACGACGCCCGCGGTTTTTACACTAGCCGGGTAGTCTGCACCTATTGCGAAGAGGGTATGGCGATGCTCACCGAAGGGGTTAAACCGGCGCTGATCGAAAACGCCGGGCTGATGACCGGCATGCCCCTGGGGCCACTGGCGCTGTCTGACGAAGTCCAGATCGGCCTGCTATATAAAGTGCGTAAACAGTGGGAAGCTGACCTCGGCGACGACTTTGACCCCACCATCGGCTGGCCCATCGTCAAGCAATTTGTCGAGCAGTTCGACCGTACCGGCAAAGGTAGCGGCAAGGGTTTTTACGACTACAGCGGCAAAAAGCAGCTCTGGGAGGGGCTGGGGGAACACTACCCAGTCGCTGACCAGCAGCCGGATGTGGAATTGTTGAAAAAACGACTGCTCTACAGCCAGTCAATCGACGCCGCGCGCTGCCTGGAAGATAAGGTGGTCACCACCGTG
>QNFC01000253.1 GCA_003645395.1 Gammaproteobacteria bacterium | reverse complement strand
TTGGTGCAGGGTGCGGAACCGCTGTTTTTTCTCGATTATTTGGCAGTTGATCGGCTTGATGCGGACATGGCTACCGAGGTTATTGCGGGTATTGCCGAGGGTTGTAAACAAAGTGGTGCGGCGCTGGCCGGTGGTGAAACTGCCGAAATGCCGGGCATGTACGGCCTCGGCGATTACGACCTGGCCGGGTTTTGTGTCGGCGTGGTCGAGAAGGCGAATATTATTGATGGTAGTGGCATCAGTGCTGGTGATCGCGTGATTGGGCTGGCGTCAAGCGGGCTGCACTCCAACGGGTTTTCGCTGGTCAGGAAGGTGCTTGAACGAAGTAATCATCACCTTGCTCAGACGTTTGAGGGGGGTGAGCGAAGCCTGGGCGAGGTACTCCTGGCGCCGACAAGAATTTACGTGCGTTCGCTATTGCCGCTTCTGCGCGCTGGGCGAATTAACGGTCTTAGCCATATAACCGGCGGCGGGCTGCTGGAGAATATTCCGCGAATCCTGCCGGCGGGGCTGGGAGTCGAACTGCAGCGCGCCCGCTGGCCGCGTTCGACCCTTTTTGACTGGCTACAGGCACAGGGCAGCATTCATGATGAAGAGATGTATCGGACCTTTAACTGCGGTATTGGCATGGTGGCCATCGTCGGTGTTGATCAGGCCGAAAGTGTTATCAGTGAGCTGTTGGCTGCAGGTGAACAGGCCTGGGATCTCGGCGCGGTCGTTGTTGATAACGATCAAGCGGTGCGTATTCTTTGACTCGACTTGTAGTGTTGATTTCCGGTCGAGGGAGTAATTTTTGCGCCCTGGCCGAGGCTGTTGATCGACACGAACTGAACGCGCAAATCGTCTTGGTAGTTTCTAATCGTCCCGAGGCAGCAGGGATTGATGAAGCTCGTAAGCGCGGTATTCCGGTAGCCGTTATCGATCACACTGCCTGCGCTGATCGGCTGGAATTTGATCGAGCGGTGGCGAAGCGTATCTCGGCTGTTAACCCTGAATGGGTGGTGTTAGCCGGATTTATGCGGATTTTGAGCGATGAGTTTATCGAGAAATTCGCGGGCCGCATGGTGAATATTCATCCTTCTTTATTGCCGGCCTATCCGGGCCTTCATTCACATCGGCGGGCGCTGGCGGATGGTGTGAGTGAGCACGGTGCCACGGTTCATCTGGTGACAACTCAGTTAGACGGCGGTCCATTGTTGGGCCGGGTCAGGGTGCCTGTGTGCGTAGGTGATACGGAGACTATGCTTAATGAGCGCGTTCTACAGCAGGAGCACCGGCTCTATCCATGGGTGTTAAATCTGCTAATTGAACAGCGGTTGCAGTGGGATCAGCACGCCAGGCAGCTGTTGCTGGATGGCGAACCCTGTGACGGCGTAGAGCTACAACAGACGGAGATGAATTCAGCATGACGGGAGTGGGGTTGCGTTGGACCAAGTTGGTTATTGGTGCTGTTTTTGGCTTTCTTTTAGCCGGACAGGTTGCCGCAGCAGAGGGTGACTGGCGAGCGGTTTATGTGGTCACTTATGGTGGTTCGACTGTTGGCGAGCTGCATCGCGAGCTTCGTTTGCAGGCGGATAGTTACCGGTTCTCGTCGCGACTAATTCCCAAGGGCATGGGTATGATTTTCAGTAGCGATGTTATCGAACAAATTAGTGAAGGAGCTATCACCAGCGACGGTGGCTGGCGACCCAATAAATATTTTTATTCCAATAGCAGCAGGCCGGATAAGCCACACGATTTCCTGTTCGACTGGACCGCAATGAAGCTTAGCTTTGCCACAGAGTCTGTTGGTCTTGTCGCCGGCCTGCATGATGAGCTGAGCCAGGTGCGGGCTTTAGCACAACAAATTGCTGCCGGCGACCGTGAAATAAATTTACAGGTGCTTAGCGGCAGTAAGCGCCGGATTTACGGCTATCAGTATCGGGTAGAGGGTGAAGGCACTCTGACGGTCCCTTTTAACGGTGGGGGGCAAAACGAAGAGGCGTTGCTGGTGACGTTAACGACGAGCCGTGGAAAATATGCAACCCGCTTCTGGTTATCGCCGGCACGGGACTATTTGCCACTGCGGATTGAGCGCACGCAAATCAAAAAACAGCGTGTTGTCGTTATGCAGCTAATCGATTTTGAATAGCGTGTGTTAATAAATGGCCGTTAGCCGAGGATTTTATTCCGCAATCGCCTGTTCGCGAGATTGCAGGTAAGCGCTGCGTACATAGGCGTAGGGGTCAATGGCTGTTTCCTCAAGTATGTCGCTGGCTTCCAGAAATCGATAGCGTTTATCGACGATTTCGACTGCCCTGAAAGAGTAACGCGTGCGGTTGTGGTCAATGTAGGTAATCGGGTCTAGAAAGAAATCACCGACTAACCCAACGCCATCGCGAACGCCGCTAGGACCCAAAAACGGGATCACCAGATAAGGGCCGCTGCCTAATCCCCATTTGCCGAACGTCTGGCCCAGGTCTGCGTGGTGTTCGTTGATATCCATGTGGGTGGCCACGTCGAAGAAACCTAACAGGCCTGCTGTGCTGTTAATTAGCAGGCGACTAACATCGCTACCGCTTTGAGAGAATTTGCCCTGGAGCGCGCCATTCACGATTACGACCGGGTAGGTAAGGTTGTCGTAAAAATTGCTTATTCCCTGCTTTACAGGCTGCGGCGTAATCCACCCATAACCACGGGCTACGGGTGAGAGCAGATAGTCGTCAAAAAATTTGTTGAAGCTATATATCCCACGATTCATCCACTCCAGTGGGTCGCTGATAGTCTGTTCAACGGGTTCGCCGGCTTCTTCCCAGGCAGCCTCTTCTTCCCATAGGTCTTCTTCCGCCCACGCAGGGGCAGAGAGGGCGAGCATGCCGCTTAGGATCACGATGCTGGCAGTTGATTTCAGACTGGCAATGACTGGATTCATCGAAATAGGTCTCTTGATCTGTAAAACTCAGGACGGGCCAATGTTGCAACCCGACTCTGGATTCTGCCCCAAATTTTACATTTTGGGTAAGGTCACCCCGGTTTGGGCCTGATATTTGCCGCCGCGATCTTTGTAAGAAGTTTCACAGACTTCGTCGGCACCGAGAAATAGAACCTGAGCGACGCCTTCGCCGGCATAGATTTTTGCCGGCAGGGTGGTGGTGTTGGAGAACTCGAGGGTAACGTAGCCTTCCCACTCGGGCTCGAACGGTGTGACGTTGACAATAATTCCGCAGCGGGCGTAGGTGGATTTGCCGACGCAAATGGTGAGTACGTCGCGGGGAATACGGAAATATTCCACCGTGCGCGCGAGCGCGAAGGAGTTGGGCGGGATGATGCACTCGTTGCCGGTGAAATCGACAAAGCTACCATCGTCAAAATTCTTTGGATCGACAATGGCTGAGTTGATATTGGTGAAAATTTTGAATTCGTTAGAGCAGCGAATGTCGTAGCCGTAACTGGAGGTGCCGTAGGAGATGACTTTTTCTCCCGCTTCATTGTGCCGCACCTGCTCGTTGACGAACGGTTCGATCATTCCGTTTTCTTGCGCTTGCTGTCGTATCCAGCGGTCTGATTTGATCGCCATTAGTAGAGTCG
>QNFC01000252.1 GCA_003645395.1 Gammaproteobacteria bacterium | reverse complement strand
TTTTCACCGACTAGAATTCGCCCACGGTTTTTTTGCCAGTGCCCTGCATGAGGTGGCGCACTGGTGCATTGCTGGCGAGCAGCGACGACGACAGGTTGATTTTGGGTACTGGTACCTGCCAGAGCGCGATCCGATGCAGCAGGCAGAGTTTGAGGCGGTTGAAGTCGCCCCGCAGGTACTGGAGTCGGTTTTTAGTGACGCGGCCGGTTTTAAGTTTCGTCCCAGCCTGGATAATCTCGAACTGCGTCCAGACCCTGCTGAGTTTTTAGCGAAGGTGAAGCAAGCTAAAGCAGAGCGTTTAGCCGCTGGGCTGCCAACGCGCGCGGCGCAATTTCACCGCGCGCTGACAGATTTTTACGACGTTGCAGAATCGGCGTTGCCCTAGTCGCTAAATTTCATTGTCAGCACCGGGCAGGTGGCAGCGCGCACTACCTTTTCAGTGGTGCTGCCGATGAGCAGGTGCCGTAGTCCGGAATGGCCGTGGGTGGCCATTACGATGAGATCTACCTGCTTAGAATTAGCCAGATCGATAATTTCGTCGTAGGGATTGCCGAAGCAGATTTGATAGCTGGTTTCTACGCCGTCGGCAATGTGCTTCTGGCAAATCTCTTCCAGCCGCTTTTGTGCTTTTTCTGTGACTTTCTTTTCGTAGCCGTCCGCAGAGACCACCAGTTCTGGCGAGAAAGGCGCAGGCTCAGCGACGTACGCAATCAGTACTTTGCCTTCATAACTTTTTGCCAGCTCTACCGCTGCGTCGAGTGATTTCATTGACGGGTCAGAAAAATCTAGCGGGGCGAGCACATGTTTGGCGCTAAGTACGGTCATTTTTGATCTATCTCCATTTTTTTAAATCACAAAGCAGTCATTGTCTGCGAGTAGGCCAGAAATTGCATTGCCTGATGTCAACCTCATGGGCATCAACCGTGAGGCAAATGTGACTTTATCACTAGCTGACCTAAAGCAGGCGTGCAGAGGCCCCGATAGCGCTAAAATTGCTAGCTGACCGGTGAGGTTTCTGGTCAACGTTGATATTGATGCAACGATCGATTTTATCAAGGAGTAAATAATGTTAAACAGGTTTTTAGCGGTGCCCCTGGTGTTGGGAATGCTCAGCGCCGGCGCGCCGGTTATTGCCGACGATCTGGAGTCGTCACTGGCAGCAGCAGGTTGTGTTGCTTGTCACAAAATGGATGGCCCACTGGTGGGTCCGAGTTATAAAAAGGTGGCTGACAAATATCGTGGCGACCCTGCTGCTGCTGCAATGCTGTTGGGGAAGGTCAAAAACGGCGGCAGTGGCACCTGGGGGAAAATTCCCATGGCCCCTCATCCCCATCTCACTGATGAGCAGATTAAGCCGTTAATTACCGGTATTCTGGCTATTCAGTAAGCGGTAATCGCCGTGATCAGCGGGTCGGGTCAGCCTGATCTGCCCGCTGACGCTTTTTAAACATCTCCGGGTCAATCATCTCTCGCGCATCGTGGCCCAGGTGCAAGGTTTCCCCCCCGTCCACATAAAACTCTTCGCCGGTTATGAATTTCGCCATGGGCGAGGCTAGATAGACCACCATGTTGGCGATGTCATTTGGCTCACCCAAATGACCGAGTAGATTACGGTTGCTGCTGGTCCACTGATCCGAGGGAATCGGGTACTGGCCCATGCCGCTGGTCTCAATCGTGCCGGGCGCTACGCAGTTAAGCCGAATGCCATATTCCGCCCACTCCACTGCCAGGGTTCTAATCAGGCTCGCCACGCCGCTACGGGCTGCAGCGGTATGGGCAAACCCGGCAAACCCTGCCTTTACTGCGGCGGTGATGCAGATAACCCGGCCGCCCTGGTCAAACATAAATCGGTCAGCGACCAGCTTGGTCATGTTCCAGGTGCCGATAAGGTTATTGCGAATGACCGCCTCAAACCCCTTCGGGGAGATATCTTTCGCCGCCGATACAAACTGGCCACCCGCATTGTTTACAAGCAGGTTGAGTTGGCCGAATTGCTCATCAATGGCGGCCAGCACTGGCTCGATCTGCTCGATCTCCCGGGTATCACCGGTCAACGCGATCGCCTGATAACCTTCCTCAGCGATTAGCTCGCAGGTCTGCAGCAGGGGTGCTTCGCGCCTTCCCATTACCACCACCTGCGCGCCGCAGCGAGCCAGTTGCAGCGCCGTAGCCCGGCCAATACCACTACCACCGCCGCTGACTAGTGCAACCTGGCCATTTAGTAGGTCGGTGGAAAACCCATTGCCAGTATTGTTTAGCCGGTCGCGGTTCGTTGCCTGGTTCATGGTGTGATCTCTTTTGCTCGTTATTATTCTGGAAGTAATTGGCTTTTCAGTAAGGATACAACGCGGAGATCGTGTCAGGGAGTATTCGGCTGTGATCAATACCAGGTCGTCGTAGCACGTGAGTGGTGTGGTTGCCGGTCTGAACGGTCAACTAAAATTATTTTGTTACAAAACTCATCACGCGAGTTCAACAACCCGCAGAATAGGCGACAGAATATTTTCATGAAATAGAGAGTTGGAGGAAGGTATGACACCCGATACGGATGCCGCGCAAAGTAACGGTCCCGATCTGCAGTTTCAGCATTATCTTGGTCAGGGGGAATTTCGCCTGCAGCAGTGTGATGGCTGCGACCAGTTTATTTTTTACCCGCGCGTGCTGTGCCCGCACTGTGGTGGTACTGAGCTGACCTGGAAAACGGTGAGTGGTGATGGGGTGGTCTATTCATCCACCGTAGTGCGCCGGCGCGAAGAGAAGGGCGGACCCTATAACGTTGCCATTGTTGAGCTTACGGAAGGCCCGCGGATGATGAGCCGTGTGGAGGGTATTGCTGCCGACCAGGTGATGATCGGTAGCGCAGTGAGCGCCCGTATTACGAAACAGGAGAAAAGCCCGCGGCAGGATGAGCGTTATATCCTGCTATTTGATGCCGTGGCGACAACCGGGGAGGAAAGCTCATGAGCAATGCACTACGCGGTTCGGCGGCCATTGTTGGCGTGGGGCACAGTGGCATGGGCGAGGCGGCCGGTGGCCGCAATGCCCTGGATATTCTTGGTGAATCGGCGCTGGTGGCGCTGGCCGAAGCGGGTCTTAATATTCAGGATGTTGATGGCCTGTTTACCGGCTCCTCCTTTCACTTTATGCCGACGCTCTCCACCGCTGAATACCTGGGCATTCAGCCGAGCTATTTTGATGGCAGCATGATCGGTGGCGCCTCCTTTGTTAATTACCTCTCCAGCGCCGCGTTGGCACTGGAGGCGGGCCTCTGTAACGTCGCGTTGATCTGCTATGGCAGTAACCAGCGCACCAGTGTTGGCGGGTTGGCGACCATGTCTGAACAGCAGCCCTATGAGGTGCCCTACAGTCCGCGCTATCCAATCTCCAGTTACGCGTTGGCGACGGCGCGGCACATGTATGAATACGGCACCACCCGCGAGCAGCTGGCCGAGGTGGCCGTGGCCGCCCGGCGCTGGGCGCAGTTAAACCCGGATGCCTTTGAGCGCGGCGACACGTCAGTCGAAGAGGTATTGCAGAGCCGAATGATTAGCGACCCGCTTACTGTTAGAGACTGTTG
>QNFC01000251.1 GCA_003645395.1 Gammaproteobacteria bacterium | reverse complement strand
TGGTGGAGGCGGCGGGAGTCGAACCCGCGTCCGCAAGTCCTCTGCCTTCGGCTCTACATGCATAGTCCGCCTATTATATTTAACCGCGTACTGCCCGGCGAACGTGGCGCGTACTGCGGCGATTTCGGTAAGTTTTTAACGAATCCACCCCGAACGTGCTTCATCGCGATCTTGTGAGAGATGACACCTGAGTGTTTCGCCACAACCGTTGGTTTTAACACCGCTGGCAGTTGAAACCTGGACGCACAAGCACGGCTCCAGTCAGATGGCAATCTACCGTTTCTTAGGCGGCGAGTGCGTAGTTGTCGTCGTTGGCAACTATAGTTTTGCAGATGGATTTACGAGGTACTCTGCACCTCGGCATGCACCTAAGGTTTTGTAACCCACGTCGAATGCCGTGTCGCCCCCATTTTGAGTGGTGGAAATATTGGTGTCGGATTTAACGGATAAATCTGTACCGTTGAATCTGACCGCAAAGATAGGCGGTTGGTTCCTCGATTACAAGCGGCGGGAGAAGATTTTCTGCGCGGCTGGGTGGCTGGTCAATCAGCGGTGTGATGATTTGAGGATGCGACTTTTCTCACGCTGCCAGTCTTTCTTTTTCTGGTCGGCGCGTTTGTCGTGGCCCTGTTTGCCTTTGGCTAATCCAATAGTGAGCTTGGCTCGGCCGCGTTTCCAGTGCAGGTCGAGCGGCACGATGGTGTAGCCCTTGCGGTCTACCAGGCCAATAAGCTGGCTCAGTTCGCGGCGGTTGAGTAGTAGTTTACGGGTGCGCAGCGGGTCGGTTGTTACGTGGGTGGAGGCAGTATTGAGGGGTGGAATGTGGGACCCAAACAGGAAGGCTTCGCCGTCACGCAGGATGACGTAACTCTCCTGTAGCTGCGCGTGGCCGGTGCGTAGACTTTTTACTTCCCACCCCTGCAGAACCATGCCAGCCTCAAAGGTATCTTCTATAAAATAGTCGTGGCGCGCCCGGCGGTTAACAGCAATGCGGTTATCGGGGACTTTTTTCTTTGCTTTACTGTTCACCTGCGGAGGCTCAACTTAGGATTGGATGGGTGGCGCTGTGGGGGTTATAAAGGCGCTATTGTAGCGCCTGCTCGGCAGTTTCGGTGGTGCTGGAGCCTGTCGGTAGCGTGTTATCTTTGCCAATGTGTGCGGCTTCTCGGCCTAACTCCGGTACTTGCCAGGCGACCGGCTTAAACAAAAAAACAGGGGCAGTTAACTTGAGTGAACCGGTATCTCCTCGTGATCAGTGGTCATCGCGGTGGGTGTTTGTGTTGGCCGCCACTGGTTCAGCGGTGGGTTTGGGCAATATATGGAAGTTTCCGTACATTGTCGGAGAGAACGGCGGGGGGGCCTTTGTGCTGCTCTACTTGTTCTGTGTGCTGTTTATTACGTTGCCGATTATGATGGCTGAAGTGCTGCTCGGGTATCTGGGTAAACGTGACCCAATCGACACGATGGCGGAGTTGGCTCATCGGGCAGGTGCTAGCCGTCGGTGGGGCGTTATTGGCCTGTCTGGCGTGGTTGCCGGGTTTCTTATTCTCTCTTATTACAGTGTGATTGCTGGTTGGACTATGGCCTATATCGGTCATGCTGCGGGCGGCGATTTTAACGGCGCTGATGTGGCGCAAATTAGCGGGTTGTTTGATGATTTGCTTGCATCACCCTGGCGGCTGCTCGGTTGGCACAGCCTGTTTATGGTGCTGACGATTGCTGTAGTGGCGCGCGGCGTGAGGGCGGGCCTGGAAAAAGCGTTGACGATTCTGATGCCCGGTCTGTTGCTGTTGCTGGTTGCCCTGGTGCTTTATGCGGCGACCACGCCGGCGTTTGCCGAGGGTGCGGCGTTTCTGTTTAAACCTGACTTTTCTAAATTGACCGCCAGTGCAGTGCTGGTGGCGATGGGTCATGCATTTTTTACCCTGTCGCTCGGTATGGGCGCGATTATGATTTACGGCTCTTATCTGCCCGCTGGTAGCTCGGTTGCACGCGTTTCACTGGTAGTGGCGCTGGCCGATACGGTCATTGCGCTGCTGGCTGGGTTGGCTATTTTCCCGCTGGTGTTTACTCATGGGCTGGAGCCGGGCCAGGGGCCGGGACTGTTGTTTGTGACGCTGCCGAATGCCTTTGCGCAGATCGTGGGTGGTCAGGTGGTGGGCTGTGGGTTCTTTCTGTTGATGCTATTTGCGGCGTGGAGTTCGGCTATTTCGCTGATCGAGCCTGCCGTGGCGTGGATGGTCGAGCGCTTTGGCTGGAGTCGTTTGAAAGCGGCACTTGTTGGCGGGGTGATTGCCTGGGCGACGGGCTTGCTCACCGTGGTCTCCTTTAACCTGGCGGCTGATTTTCACCCGTTGGGCGGCAGTCTTACCATGTTTGAATTGATCGATTTTTTAACCACTAATGTAATGTTGCCACTGGGTGGCGTGTTGATCGCACTGTTTGCCGGCTGGCGTCTGTTGCCGGCCGATAGAATAGCGGCGATGGCGGATGTTCCGGCTGTAGTGGTCCAGTTGTGGCTCTGGTCGGTCAGGATTGTTGCACCGGTCGCCGTGTTGCTGGTGATGGTGGCGGCAATTGCCAGTGCTCTGCAAGTACCAATGCCCTGGGAGTAGAACTGCTGAAATGAGACGTATACATCGAACTGCACTTTTACCTTACAGCGCTGAGCAGCTATATGACCTGGTCAATGATGTGGATGCCTATCCGCAGTTTTTGCCCTGGTGTCGTAGTGCGAAGATTGAGCAGGTGACCGAAACCGAAGTAGTGGCGACGCTGGATCTAGCGCTGAAGGCGCTGCACAAGTCGTTTACCACCCGTAACCATTTGGTGCCCGGCCGTGAAATCAGAATTGAACTCGAGAATGGCCCATTCCGTACGCTGGAAGGTCGCTGGCAGTTTTCCGATCTGCAGTCGGTGCCGGGTGCTGAGACGGCCGTCCATGGCTGTCGAATCACGCTTGACCTGAGTTTTGCGCTGGCTGGCCGAATTCTGGAAATGACCGCTGGGCCGATTCTGGAAAAAGTGGCCGACTCGATGGTCGAGCTGTTTTCTGAGCGTGCGCGAGTGGTTTGCGCAGATGCTGAAAAGTCTGCTGATAACGGTGCCGGCTGAAGTGCGTGTCGAGGTTGTTTATGCGCTGCCTGATCGCCAGCGGCTGATTAGCCTGGATGTGGCAGAACTGTTAACCGTGGGCGAGGCTATTGAACAGTCGGGAATATTGCAGCTGTTTCCAGAGATAGACCTGGGTGTTGCCAGAGTTGGCATATTTAGTCAGCTGGCGGCGTTGGATGATCGGTTACGCGAGGGTGATCGAGTCGAGATTTATCGGCCATTGATCGCTGACCCCAAGGCTATGCGCCGCGAGCGAGCGGCTAAAAAGGCTGCGGAGGAAAAAAAGCGGGCTAGCCTGCAACCTTAAAAAGAGCGTGTAAAAATTTTTACTTTTCTGTGAACTTCGTCGGCTGGCCCGGGTCTTATTTTGCAACCTCTGATGGTATGTCTGCTTTTTTATACTCCCTTTGGCAGACGCGTTAACGCCGGTGAATGCACTCCCCTGCATTCACCGGCTTTTTTTTGTTT